>DAOVDP010000065.1 GCA_030669445.1 Candidatus Latescibacterota bacterium
CGGGTAGCGGCCTCTACTGAGTCAGCCAACATAACGATAGCCGCTTCTTTGGTTTGCGGTCGAGGACCCGGATACCGAAATCGGTCCTTCTTCACCTCTCCCTTATCTCCCTTTTCCCGTGCCCGATGGTAGAAATAGCTCATCACCGCTGTTCCATGGTGCTGATGAATGATATCCGTGATCACTTTGGGTAGTTTGTGACGATCAGCCAGCTCACATCCCTCTTTGATGTGTGAAGCCAAAATGAGGCTGCTCATAGAGGGGGTAAGTTTATCGTGGGGGTTTTTACCTTTTAGTTGATTTTCCACAAAGTATTCCGGCTTTTCCATTTTGCCAATATCGTGGTAGTAAGAACCCACCCTTGCCAGCAAGGAATTTGCCCCGATTGCCTCTGCCGCCGCTTCAGATAGACTGCCGACAATAATACTGTGATTGTAAGTGCCAGGGGCTTTGATGGCCAAGTCTTTTAACAAGGGGTGGTTCAAATCCGAAAGTTCCAGCAAAGTAATATTAGTGCTGATGCCGAAGATGCTTTCAAATACAGGCAGAAGCCCGATAGTCAACACTGGGGATAGGAACCCATTCAAGACCCCAGGCAGGATTCCATTTGTGATAGTGCTGAAGGAGGTGAAGCGAAGCAGATCCGTTGCAGTAATTATCACCGCATAGGCCAAGGGCAAGAAAATCATCGGCCGATAAAATTGACGGCGATGGCGAACCTTTCTCACTAAATAGACCGCCAATACCCCACATAACCCGGAGACAAAAGGAGACTGAAAATGGTATCCCAAAACACAACCCATAACCAAAAGATTAACAAAGGTTAAAATTATGCCTATTTCTGCTTCCAAAAGAACGGTAACCAACATAGCGCTCAAGGTAATGGGCACCAGAAACTCCGAACGGTATTCTCCGATAAAACCGGGATTGTTTATTGTAAAAGCAGCTACTGCTGCAGGGATAATAATCATTATAGAAAGCAGCAACAACAGAGAGTTGTTCTTGTAAATCTGTTTCTTGAAAAAGTAAAGATAGAGTATAAGTACCGAGACAGAAAACATGCTGACCAATATGCGACCAAACCAGAGGAGATACCGTCTCCATAAGCTTCTTTGTAGCTCCCTCTCTGCTTTAGCTTTAGCTAATGATCTAAGAACATCCATGTTCTCTTGGGTAATCACATGGTGGCTGGCCAGTATTTCTACGTTTGCCAGGATAGTTCTTTTATAAAGGGGCACCGAGGCCAGTGCCTGCTTTCTTCTCTGGGCTGTATTTGTTTTATTGAAGTTGAGATTTGGGGACAGAAAGGCCACCGTTATCTCATAACAGGCCGTTAGTAATCTGTCCTTCGAGTTTGGAAGAAGCCCCCGTATTCTCTCTGGCAGCATTGCTTTTGCCTGCGAGATATCCATTATCTGGCTTAAAGCAACAGTCTTCTCTTCTTTTCCTGTGCATATTATAATCATACCCTTGGTTACCTCATCGGCAATCTGCTGTTTGTTCTCCAACAGCCCCAGAGCATAGATATCAGTCAGCAGTTTTTTACATATCTGCTTTAACTGAGAAAGCAGCTGAAGGTGACGGCGTTTGCTCTTGGTCTCTGTGCCCAGAACCAACTGAATAGTCTCTTCAGACAAATGTAACTTTAATCTCTTTAAAGTGGCGTTCTTAAGAGAATCAGAGACCTCACTGGAGAGAAGCCGGGAAACCTCCCTAAACAGAGAATCCAATTTGGCCTTTTGCCTTGGAGCCACACTGGCATCGTAGTCCAAAATAGGGGGAATGCTCTGGCGAGCTGCTGTCCTCTGTTTTTCCAATTCAGCGTCATTTTTGAGGACACTGAAGGTGAAGGGGGCGATAATCTCTTTAGCGGAGACCATTCCCACCTGGAGTTTGCTGAATTCAAAACTCTCCCCTCGGGGGAACAGGAGACTCAACAGAACAACCACTGCCAGACACAAAGCCAGCTTAGCCCTGGTAGAGGTATTCAACTGCCTTCCAACTTTTCGCCAGTGAACCAATACCCTTTTAAACCGAATATTCAGCATATCAGGAAATCCTGGAGGTAAAATTCTTTTGTATAAATACCCTATAGATCCCGACTTTCAGAATTCAGTGGTATCTTGCCGTTGCTTGGGGTGTTGCCGTTCTCGTGTTGATCATAAGCCTTGATTATATCCTTCACAAGTCGATGTCGGACGACGTCTTTCTCAGTGAGATAGACAAATTCAATTCCTTTGACTCCCGCGAGGATATACTGGATTTGAACTAATCCCGACGACTTTGGGTCAGGTAGATCTATCTGGGTGATATCTCCGTTGACAACGGCCTTTGAACCCATTCCCAGTCTTGTCAAAAACATCTTCATCTGATTGGTGGTCGTATTCTGGGCCTCATCAAGGATAACAAATGACTGGTTCAGGGTTCTGCCGCGCATATAGGCCAGAGGAGCAATCTCGATAGTTCGTACAGCTAACAACTGGCGTAGCTTTTGGGCGGGGAGCATATCATACAATGCATCATAAAGTGGCCGCAAATAAGGGTCTACTTTCTCTTCCATATCTCCGGGCAGAAATCCCAGACTCTCTCCTGCCTCCACTGCTGGCCGAACCAAGATAATTCGGTCAGCTTCTTTCCCTTTCAGCGCAGCCAGTGCCATAGCCACTGCCAGGTAGGTCTTCCCCGTTCCGGCCGGGCCTATGGAAAAGACAATATCACAATCTCGAATAGCTATCACATAGTTCTGTTGCCCCGCAGTTTTTGCTTTGATTACTTTTTTGTCAGATGCCAATACAATGGGGGAGCCCATCACCTGTAGCTCAGAGAAGTGCTCCCTTTGGTTCAGCTCAGATTGAGGGGAAGAAGATAAGTCAAGGTACTCAAGGGTGGATACAAGATCGAAATTATTGGGATCATATCCTTGGTGGAGGTGTTCTAAAAGCCGACCGAAAAGTCCGGATACCTTCCGCACATTCTCATCCTCACCCTGAAAGGTAATCTGTTCGCCCCGGGCTGTGACTTTAACCCCGAATCGTTCCTCAATCCTGGCCAAATTGCAATCATGATGCCCGTATAAGAACATAGGGTCAATGTCTCCAATGGATACCTTTTCAGAAGTCCTCCTGTTTGGTTGTTTATCTCTTTTGGCCATATTTCTCTGTCTCTTTACTTAAAAGGCCCTCAACCTCTGGCCAGACCAGAAATCGAGGGCCCTTGTTTCTAAACCCTGTTTTTTCCTGTTCTGCCGAGAAGATGGGTTTCTTTCCTGAAGAAGCCATCTCTCAGCGATTTTACTCCTGGGGTATCTCCAGCACATAGGCTGGATAGATCAGATTGGGATTCTTTATCTGATCCTTGTTTGCCTGGTAGATCTTGGTCCACTTGGTAGGATCACCGTAGATGTGGGAATAACCCGCGATCTTGGACAACCACTCTCCCCTGACTACCAGATGCTGTCCCGGTCCAACCCCTCTGGGAATAGTAAGAACCCAGTCGGGATATATCAGGTTGGCGTTCTTGATCTTATCTCTATTTGTGCTGTATATCCAGGGCCATAGATAAGGATCGCCGTAAACCTCCTTTTTCTTAGCGATACCCCAGAGACAATCTCCCCGCACTACAGTGTAGTAATCTGGTGGAGCGACCTTTGGCACGGCAGCCTCCAGATCAGCGAGCATCCCCTCGATGGTCTCCACCTTCTTGCGGATTTCAGGCAAATAGCAGATGGGATTAGCCTTCAACTGGTTGAATCTATCCCTAAGTGCCTTGATTTCCTCACACTTTTTGTAAAGTTCCTCAACCGAGAGGTATCTCAGTCCCTGAATCTGGCTTGCAATTCTGTCCAGTTCGCCTTCAAACTGCCTCACCCCAGCCTCATCCGACTGGATCAGCTCGTAGATTTCTTGTTGCACTGCTGCGATCTTTCCTTCCGTCTGCCTAATTTGTCCCCGCAATGAATCTGTTTCCTTTTGAACCTCGGCAATAGCAGCAGTGGTGGTACTTTCGCGCTGAGCATACTCTGCCAGTAAGGCTTGATATTCCTTGTAAGTCATCTTTTTCTCGGCTGCTTCAACGCTGTTCCATCCTAAAGCTAAAGCTACAAAGGCAACAGCGCATAACAGGAACACAGCCTTTTTAAAAGCATCCATTTTGACCTCCTTTCATAATTATCTCCCTTTTCCAACATAGCCAAGTTCTCTAATCTGATGCAGTAAGGAGATGCCCAACATTATGGTTAAAACCAGACGAAGTCTGGACCACGCTCTTTTTACCTTATCATCCTCTCAGGATTCAGCTTATCGGTAGTGCAGCTTTTAGCCTTTGCTGTCGCCCGGAATCCTCCGATAGACTCACTTCTTTGTTGCGTTTTCCTTGACGGCGTCTCTTTTTGCCTCCAGTTTCTTTAGCTGGGCCTTTTTAGCAGAAAGCTCGGCCTCCAGTGTTGTCTTCTCCTCCTTTTTCTGCTGTAGCGTTTCCTCTGCTGTCTCAGCCGCCTGGGATGCCTCCTCCAGACGTGTTAACTCCTGGGGTGAAGGATGTTTAGTACACCCACTAAGCAAAGGAAGAGACAACACCGAAAAGACAAGCATAAAGGCCGATAACTTTTTCAACCAATTTTTACTGGACATCTTTTCACCTCCTTCCCAGTTTACTGGTTTGGTGATTGCAGAACACAGAATGGAAACCAAACAGAGACAGATTCTCGAAACATCTTGGATATATGAAACGTTCTGAAATGAACGTAAAGCCCCACTTCCTGCCTCCTGTTCTTTTGCTCCACCCCGCAGGCTACAAAAAACCTCCGTATTATACCCACGTCACAATTTAAAAGAGTGAATAGATAAAGTCAACAACTTTTTTTGTCTTTCTCTGTTAGAGATAACCCAGAAGGACAATACAGGGCACAAAAAAGTTCTGTACTCATAGACTGCTGTTCTTTAGTATCTCAAGAAGTTCCTGTTCAGTTTTCTCTTCATCAACCTGTTGAGGTTCCACTAAGGTCAGACACAGTCTCTCCGGGTCAAACAGCCAGTGTGCTACCTCCTGAATCTGTTCCTCAGAAACAGCATCAATAGCGGCGATTGTCTCATCTAAAAGACGCAATTGCCCATCGTAAATCTCCTGTTCGGCAATGCGGATCATCCGATTGGAAGTACTTTCTAAGTTGAGTACCAAACTGCCCTTTAATTGTGATTTGGTGAAAAAAAGCTCATCTTTGGCAAACTCCTTTTTCTTTATGCTCACAAATTCGTTCAATATTAATTCCACTGCTTTAGTCAACTTAGCTGGATCTGTAGCGAGGTAGACCCCAAACAGTCCGGTCTGTTCAAGTAGTTGCAGATAGGAGTACACCGAGTAGGCCAACCCTAATTTCTCCCGGATATTCTGAAACAGACGAGAACTCATTCCCGTCCCCAGAAGGGTGTCTAAAACTAACAAGGGATATCTCTGAGGTGCCCGGTAAGGACAAGCCTGGATGCCCAAACAAAGATGAACCTGTGAAATATCTTTCTTGACCTGCTTAATCTTAAGCGTGGGGACAGGAATAGATTGGCTGTCGGAAGGAGCGGATGATTCGGGAAAATGAAAATTAGCTAAGGTCACTTCCACCATTTTCTCGTGTTCTATGTTTCCCGCTGCAGCAATGACCATATTCTGGGTATTATAGAGCCGGTCTTTATGCTTCAGAAGATCGTCACGGCAGAGGCGGGAAACAGTTTGCTCCTCCCCTAAGGTGGAAACTCCTATAGGATGGGCCTCGTAAAGCGACTGGACGAACAGCTCGTGAACCAGCTCATCGGGGCTGTCCTGAACATTCCGTATCTCTTCAATGACTACCCGTTTCTCCTTCTCTATCTCCTTTGGTGAAAAAATAGAGTTGGTGAGAATGTCGGAGAGCACATCTATCGCCACCGGCAGGTGTTCGTCTAATATCCGAGCATAATAACAAGTAACATCCTTACTGGTAAAGGCGTTTAGCCTTCCCCCCAAAGACTCTAAGCTGTGAGCGATCTGAAAAGCATCTCTGCGAGCAGTTCCCTTGAAGAACATATGCTCTAAGAAATGGGAGATACCTCTCCGGGAGGGAGAGTCGTCTGTTGACCCAGAGGTGACCCAAACCCCAAGACAGATAGAGCGAACATAGGGGATGTACTCGGTGACAACCCTGATGCCATTCTCTAAAACCGATTCCTGGGGGGGGTGGGTAGGAGATTGGGATAGAGCCTCAGAGGAGAGAGAAGAAGAAAGGGACTTTTGCATTAAAAGGATCTCCTGCCTTTTGGCCGTTGCTTCCCTTCTGTTCTTTGCTGCGGTTTCAGGGCAGCTTTTCTGCTCAACTTGATCTTGCCTGAGTCATCAATCCCAATAACCTTAACCAAGACCTCCTCCCCGACTTTCAACACGTCCTCTACCTTATCTATACGCCGGAAATCCACCTCCGAGATGTGAAGCAACCCTTCCTTGCCCCGTAGGACCTCCACGAAAGCACCAAAAGGGGTGATTCGTTTAACTTCACCAGTGTAGAGCTTGTTTAGTTCGGGTTCTGCAGTGATCTCCTTTACGATTTTCACTGCTTCTTCGCCGGCTGCCATATCCACTGAGGCAATTGTCACTGTTCCGTCATCTTCTATGTTTATGGTGGCACCTGTGGTTTCAGTGATCTCACGGATAACCTTTCCCCCGGTTCCAATGACTGCCCCAATTTGAGAGGGTTTTATCTTGAAGGAAATGATTCGAGGAGCATA
>DAOVDP010000104.1 GCA_030669445.1 Candidatus Latescibacterota bacterium
CAGGTCTCAAACCCCTGTCTGGGATCTGTGCAGCCGGGACGAACTTGCTCGTCGGCGCCAAAGATACCCCGCGGCTGTTGCCCCCAAGTACCCAAATGCTGGCTGTACCAGTATTCGGTTGCAGCCAAGTGCCACATGGCCTTCGACTGAATGTAATAATTGCCGGGATAGCGAAAGCGCTGAGTGAAGTGGACGATGTGATGGTCTAACCATTCGTCAGTGGGGGGCGCGATGTGTTGGTAGAAACGAGTGGCCAGATCGAGGAGCCAGGTTTCGCCAGTGTGGTTGTAAAGCCAATATATGTGCGGCAGCATATCCCCTGCCCTATCGGTCTGGATGAACGGCTTCCAGTCGCCAAATCTCTCTTCTTTCTTAGGGATAAACCGTCCCTCGGGCAGGCCCCGGCAGAACCGAAAGAAGCGTTCCATCAGGGGAATAACACGCGAATCACCCGTATGCTCGTAGTGGCTGATGACGGCGTCGAACATAACCATGTGCGGCCAGAGGTCGCAAATCTTCTGGCCGTTCTTGCCGACGACACATTTGTGATATTGCGCCCCGAAATAGCCGTCTCCGTCCTGGCTGGCGATGACCGCCTCAATCCAGCGTTTCGACTCGGCGAGAAGTCGTTTATTGCCAGTTAATACAGCCAGATCGTGAAAGCCGCGGAGCCAATAAGGCTGCTCTTCCCATCCCTCGCTGTCCCCGCCAAACCAACCATTGTCTGGCTTCAGAAAGCTGCTCAATTCGGCCAGACGGCCGGTCATGCCATTTGTCATCAGATCGAGTTGATGTTTCAGCCAGCCTTGGGGACGGATGCTGCCCAGGGGCAACTTAACGAAGGAACTTGGTAGAAGTGGCGCCCGGTTTGTGCAATAGAAGGAATTTGCTGCCTCTGTGCCTGGCTTTTTCAATACACTTACTTGCATCTCAGTGTGCTCCTCCGCTCCATATCTGTGGCCCAATAATCAATGCTAAAAATCTATTCCAACATCTTCTCTTCGCTCTTTGCCCGGTAAGCAAGGGGTGAATCCGGATAGAAATCAATGAGCTGCTGCAAGACCATCTTCGCCTCTTGAAACTCACCTGATAAGCGAAAACAGCGGAAGGCATCCCAAAGGGCTCGGGCGGCCCAGGCGGAATTTTGATGTCGATCAGCAAAGCTTTTATGCTTCCGGGCGGCTTCTGAATATTTTCCCTCCTCCTCCAAACAGGCCGCAACCCCGCTCCAGGCAGTATAAGTTAAGATGGAATCATCTTGGTACCTTTTAAGGTATTCTTGAAAAGCAGCTTCGGCTTTTTCTATTTCTCCTTGTTCAAAATAGAGATTTCCCAGCGCCACCCGGGCTTCTCCGCCACTGCTGGTGCTACCAAACTGCTGAATAACCCTCTGGTACAACTTCACCAACTCTTCGGTCTCCCCCACCCATTTTGCCATCTGTGCTTCACCCAAAACTTCTGCTGCCTGGGCCTGCTGGCGTTTCCTGTGCTGCGTAACCGCCACAACGACTACAACTGCCACCAGCACTACTGCAATCCCTATTGCAAAACGCTTGGAATTGCGTTGAATAGTCCCAGCTAACTTCATCACTGTGGTAATAAATCTGTCCTGCCTTATCTGCTTTCTTGTTAATCGTTTGCGTGGCTTTAGCATTTTTTCCTCTTATTTTTGGTTAACTGAAAATACATTTACGAACAATCTCCTGTGTCTCTATGGCTTCCATCTTCTCCTGGGCCTCCAGGAGTGCCGGCAGATCTATTTTCTCCACCAATTGGGCAATAGCCTTTATGTTTCGTATGGCCATATCTGCGGCTTTTACAGAATCCTCCCGGAAGGGAAACATATCCAGGCCAAACCAGCCCTCGTATTTTACCTGCTGGCAGTAGTGGAGGAATTCCAAAGTTTCCCAGAAGTGGATCACCCCCGGAATCATATCGTCATCCCACTCCCCGTAGGCGTCGTTGAAGTGGACGTTAAACAGTTTTCGGTAACGGGCAAGGTAGGCCACCGACTCTCCTGGATTTTCGCGTGCCATAAGGGCATGTCCGAAGTCAATGACCACACCCACGTTTTCCATCCCCAGCTCCAGGCAAATGGAAAGTGCTTTTCCCACTGAGCCGACGCTCATATGGGTCCTGGGCTCTTTCAGTTTATATTCAATACCCACTTTAATATCCCGGGCAGCATATTCGGCCACCTCTCGGATCGAGGTGATGAGGTTATCCCACTGACGGGTGAAATTTATCTGGAAGGGGTAGTCGAACCCATCTGACCCAAGCCAAAGTCCTATGCTGGGGCTTTCCAGCTCTCGGGCTACATCCACTGCCCTTTTGCCCTCAGCGATTGCCTCTGTTCGCAGCTTCTTGTCACAACTGGCAAATGCCCCTAATTTCCACCTCTTATCTCCCCAGACATTAGTATTGACATTGGAACAGGCTAAGTTCTTATCTTTGATGCGTCTTTTCAACTCCGAGGTACTCATCTGATCGGTGTCGCTCTGGTGACACTCGACGGCCGCTAAGTCCGGCACCTTCGCAGCCGCTTCGATCTGGTCTACCACTGTGTTTGGCTCGGCATACCCAGCGGGACAGAACCTGTCCACCGGATTGGCAAACACCCACAATCCAGCAGAGAATTTTAATTCCATTGATTCTCCTCCTCTTGTAGGGGCAGACCCTTCGGGCTTGAATCCCTCAGGGCGAAGCCTATGTGTCTGCCCCAATTAAGGCGCACACACAGGTGCGCCCCTACAGAAACCCGCATGAACGCTGACCTAACAAGATTGTTGTCCACCAGTAAATAGCACCAAAGGTTACCAACGAAAAATTACAGGATAGAAAAACAGATGTCTTAGGGGAGATGATGCAAAAGGAGGAATTAGAGCAACTGTTTCGCTATCGGAGGCGGCGAATTTTCCTCACACTTTGGGTTACCTATGGTTGTTTTTACCTGTGTCGAGTTAATATGTCCATTGCCTTGCCCAGCATAATGAAGGAGTTTAACTATTCCAAGACAGATATGGGAGCAATGGGAAGCGCCTTTTTCATTGCTTACGCTATTGGCCAGTTCATCAACGGCCAACTTGGGGATAAATTTGGGGCGAGGAAATTTATCACCTTGGGTATTGTGTTCTCATCTTTGCTTAATATTGTTTTCGGCTTCACTACTACTCTCCTGGCTATGACGATTATCTGGGGAGCTAATGGCTATTTTCAAGCAATAGGCTGGTCGCCAAGTATCAAGACCTTAGCTAACTGGTTTCCTCAGAAAGAAAGGGGGAGAATATCCGGGCTGTATGGATCGGGGCCTCAGGTTGGTAATGCCATCTCCTGGCTGCTTGCCGGTTATCTCTGTCTTCATTATGGATGGAGGTATGCCTTCTGGGTGCCAGCGGTTCTGTTTCTGTTTTGTGGGCTCCACTTTTACCTAAGCTGCAGAAATTCACCGGAAGAGACTGGACTGCCTTCGATCGAGGAGTATGAGCGGTGCAAGGAGAGAGAAAGGAAAAAGGATTCTATTGCGGAGGTCAGGCCCGAAAGGGATGAGCACTTAGGCTTCGGGTTCACCCTCAGGCAAACCCTGGGAAATCCCAGGATATGGTGTGTTGGGATGGCTTATCTGTTTCTCGGACTTGTTGGCTTTGGGTTTATCTTCTGGGTTCCATCCCATATGTTTCAGGTTCAGAAGACCAGTACCCTTAATGTGGCTTTGAGGGCAATGGTATTTCCCTTAGGAGGTTCATTGGGGGGACTGATGGCTGGATGGTTGTCTGATAGACTGTTTAAATCCAGAAGAGCCCCGATAATTGTTCTTATGTCGATACTGTCTGGCATATTCGTACTGCTTTACTCGAAAATCCCTGGTAGTGCCCCTCTGTTGAGTGTGCTTTGTCTTGGTGTAGCGGGTTTCACCACCTTCGGGGCCCACATCACTATGGCTACCAGCGTTCCCATGGACTACGGAACCAGAAAGGCTGCCTCCTCAGCAGCGGGATTTATTGACGGGTTAGGATATGTAGGTGCAGCAGTTGCCGTGGTGGGAGCAGGTTGGCTGGTGGATAACTACAACAGTTGGAATTATGCCTTCTATTTTTGGGCATCCGGGGCTTTTATTGCCAGCATCTTAATGGGCTTTCTGTGGAAATATGTGCCCCCAAAAGGCAGATATATGTAAGGAGGATTTACTGCTTTCCTGTCCTAAGATCGTCAAAGTGAACTATACTGCGGTTTATCCTGGCTCCAATGCTCAAAGGATACCTTAAGGATCATGATCGTATGGAGGGTGAGGATATGGAAAAGGAGCGGCTGAATAAGCTGCGTGAACTCTATTGCAGGCAATTGCTGGAAGATGTCATTCCTTTCTGGATGAAGTACTCCTTAGACAAGGAGTACGGTGGATACTTCACCTGTCTGGATCGGGATGGTTCGGTATACAACACGGATAAATATGCCTGGCTTCAGGGACGCCAGGTATGGATGTTTTCCAAGTTGTATAACGAACTGGAGCCGAGACCGGAATGGCTGGAACTGGCCGCATCGGGTGTTAAATTCATAGTCGAGCATGGATTTGATCCCAGGGGACAAATGTATTTCTCCTTCGCCCGGGACGGGAAACCCCTCTGTAAGCCCTGGAACATTTTCACGGAAACATTTGACATTATAGGACTGGCCGAATACGCCAAGGCTACAGGGGATGAGGAGATTTTGAACAGGGCGCAGCAGCTCTACTGGAATGTCGTCGGACGGATCAAAAGAGGAGAGTTATCGACCTATACAGTTCCTGAAACGAGGAAGATAGAATCGCTTGCCATCCCTATGATCCTGTTGACAACCACCCAGGATCTCGATCAGGTGGCACCGGATCCGCGGTTTGCTGAGATTATCGACGACTGTCTGGAGAGAATCCTCTACCGGCATGCCTGCGACGAAAAGAAGACACTGTTTGAGAACATCTCCTCCGACGGAAGCAAGCTCGATTCTCCCCAGGGTCGATGCATCCTCCCGGGCCACGCCATTGAAGCGGTCTGGTTTGTCCTTCGAGAGGGCAA
>DAOVDP010000188.1 GCA_030669445.1 Candidatus Latescibacterota bacterium
TCATAACCACAGAACTTACATTTACCCTCTTTCAAGTTGACCTCTAACACATAGTAGCCTTTTCTTCGGACTACCACCTTGCCGCATTTCGGACAATAGGTATTCTCTGCCTCAGTGCCCGCCACATTTCCAATGTAGACATAATTCAAACCAGTATCCTGGGCTATTTTCCTTGCCCGTTCCAGCGTCTTCACCGGAGTAGGAGGATAATTCTTCATCTTATAGGCAGGAGAGAACCTGGAGAAGTGAAGCGGCACATCTGCCCCCACGTTTTCTCCTATCCAATTACATACCCCCTTGAACTCGTTGTCGCTGTCGTTCTCGGTCGGGATAACCAAGTAGACAATCTCGAACCACACTCCCACTTGTTTGAGAAGCTTCAGAGTGTCCAGAACCGGCTGCAATCTGGCGGAGCATATCTTCTGGTAGTAACTTTCACTGTAGGCCTTCAGGTCGATCTTTACCGCATCTAAATACTCACACCACTGTTCCATAGGCTTGGGATTTATGAAACCATTGGAGACAACCACATTGCTCAATCCCAGCTTCTTTGCCGCTCTGGAGGTATCAAGCACATACTCATAAAAAATCACTGGTTCTGAATAGGTATAGGCGATCGACTTTGCCCCGTTCTGCTGTGCCAATTGAGCTGCTCTCTCGGGAGGGAGGTAAACATTTCTCAACTGTTCAGGGCCCACCTGCGATATATCCCAATTTTGGCAGAACTTACATTCAATATTACATCCGGCAGTAGCGATGGAGAAGGCACTTGTGCCCGGCAGAAAGTGGAAGAAGGGTTTCTTCTCTATGGGATCTATATGGACAGCGCAGGGGTTAGCGTAGACTAAGGTATAGTAGGTTCCGTCCACATTCTTCCTCACTCTGCACAGACCCTTTTGTCCTTCTCCTACTGTACATTCCCAGGGGCAGAGCTCGCACCTGACTGCCCTTCTCCCCAGCTTCACATAGTGCATCGCCTCCTGGGCCACAAATATATGCTTGCTGTCCACAATGCCAGCCGATGCCTCTGCCTGTCCAAAAGGCTGAATTAGGCCCATCACCTGGGAGATCAAAACCAGAGAGGTCCCTTTTGCTGCTATGTCACCCAGAAATTCTCGTCTTGAAATCTCGGAACCCATCCGAATCACCTCCTAATCTTCGTTTATTATAACTGAATATCCGGCTGAAAGCAAGACAAAAATATCTCTGGCTCCTCCGGTGATTCTTGCTCTCACTCACTATCTTCTTTTGCCCTATGAATCCCTGTAATCTAAGGAATGCCAAAAAATGGCTTGACTTTTCCGTATTTTCAGATATTTTTATTACAGAGGAAGATTGCCTGCTCTGTACTGCAAACCCGCGAAACTCTCTTTTTTTGATAAGGTTTATGTTTGGAAATCCGTGAAATCCGCGTAATCCGCGGTTACTTCCTTGGGTTGCGGCTCCGGTGCACTGCGGTTTCTAAACGATAAAAGGAACGGATTAAGCAACAAAGGCCTGAGTTTATTAAATATGACGCAGTATGCTGAAAAAATCGTAAGGGAAGAGGTTGCCAGCATTCTCAAAAACGCCGGTTTAAATCCAGTCGAGATTAAGGCTGGACTTGGTACACCCCCGAGCCCTGAACTGGGGGATTACAGTTTCAACTGCTTTCTTCTTTCTAAGAAATCGCCAAAAGCAGCAGCTGAAGATTTGCTTAAGAGACTAAATCCCCAGAAATATGTTAAAAAAATCCAAACCGCAGGACCTTATATCAACTTCACCGCGGACAAAGAGAAGTTCACTGCGTTGGTGTTGCAAGAGATATTCACTCTGGAGAACTCTTATGGCAACCGGGAGCTGGGAGCTGGAAAGACAGTGGTGGTGGATTTCTCCTCTCCAAATATCGCTAAGCCCTTTGGAATCGGGCATCTCAGATCAACCGTAATCGGAAATTCCATCTGTAAACTGTATGAATCGTTAGGATACACCTGCATTGGCATCAACCACTTAGGCGACTGGGGAACCCAGTTTGGGAAGCTCATTGTGGCTTACCGTAAGTGGGGAAAGGGAAAACAGTTAAAGGCAAAGCCAGTCCAGCAACTGTATGATCTTTATGTAAAGTTTCATGCTGAGGCTCAGAAGGACAAATCATTGGAAGAAGAGGCCAGAGATTGGTTTCGAAGACTGGAGGACGGCGAGCAGGAGGCCACCCGTCTCTGGTGTTGGTTCCGAGACATCAGCCTGAAAGAATTCCAGCGAATCTACGACATACTAAATATCCACTTCGATTCCTATGCCGGGGAGAGCTTCTATAACTCGATGTTGCCTGAAACGATAACGAAGCTCAAGACTGCTGGTCTTGCCCAGGAAAGCCAGGGGGCGTTGATCGTCGATCTGGAGAGATTCGGAATGTCCCCCTGTCTGCTGCGCAAAACTGACGGCTCAACCCTCTATGCCACCCGGGATATCGCTGCGGTAATG
>DAOVDP010000028.1 GCA_030669445.1 Candidatus Latescibacterota bacterium
AATATTGAACCAGGGGTGAGCTTCGAAGGAGAGATTGGCCTTCAGGGAGATATAAGGATTAAAACAGGGGCATCACTTGAAGATACTCAGGTATGTAATTACTATTACCATCCCTTTGATCTGCCGGAGAGAAAGCGGAGGGTTCGCCAGAATCGCCGGGGATTAGACCATTTGGTGATAGGTGAAAATTCTCATCTGGAAGATGCGCTGGTGGTTAACGGTAATATAGGCCGTGGGGCTTCTCTCAGCTACGCTTCGGTGATAGGAGTTGATGTGGGAAAGGGTGAGAAAGTGCAGGGAGTTGTGGTGAGAATTGATCCCGATGGAGGCGTGATCAGGATCCCTCGTCCTCGTAAATATACTCCTCCGCCACCCTCGGATGTGGAGCAGTTGAAGTTGGACCGAGAGGGCGAAGTTTTAGAGCATGTGTACGCGGTCACTATAAGGCCAGGAAGCCAAATATTCACTACCAGAAAGACAAAGAAATTCTTAACATCGCTGCTGGAGGCGGTGGCCGAATTTGGCGGAGCCAAGAGCTTTTGCAAGAGATATATAACCGAACTGAAACAGCAGAGACCTGCTGCCCTGCCCGGATTCGGAGATTTTGCAGATCTGAATTTCTATATAGGTGCCAATACCGTCCTGGGGGGAAAGGTTGTCTTGGCAGGAGATATCTATATCGATGGCTGGGCGCAAATACACAACTCCGTGATCCAGAACAGCCGGGTGGGACGCAATGCCCGCATAGCTGATTCCTTGATTAAGGAAAGCATTGTGGAGAGCGATCCTAAAGCAATAAGCATTGTGGACAACGCTGTCCTTGCCGGCGAGAAGCTGGGCTCCGGAAGCATACTGGATTTCTCCTGCCTTGAGGCGGGAATAGTACAGAAGGCAAAGGAGATATTTCCCCAGATTCAGGAGGCAAAGGTGTTGACTGCCTGTGTAACAAATGATGATTCCATTATAGCACTAAAAGGCACTTATGATGGGGAATTGCTTGGATATCTTCAAAAATACAGCCCTGAGGTGTGGAAGGGATTGATGGAGCTAAAGGGAAGTGGAAATCTATTGGTAGATTTAGATGCAGAACTGATTCAGGTAGATGGGAAAAATGTGGGAAGTCAAAAGGCAAGGTGGCTCATAGAGGCGGTTAGACTTATCAATAAGTTCCCAGAAAAGAGAGTGAAACTTGCCGATGACAAGGTGGCTGTCATCTTGGGTGCCGGCGACGGGGTGAGGATGCGTTCCACTGACATGCCGAAGGTCTCCTATCTGCTTGGTCTCAAACCCGCTATCAACAGAGCTATAGAGACTTACAAAAGGTGCGGTTTTGAACAACAGATCGTTGTAGTAGGCCAACTGGGGGAGAAAGTAGTAGAGCAAGTAGCCAGAGAGCACAGAGACATTGTTTTTACCTGTCAGGCTAAACGATTAGGCACAGGGCATGCCGCCAAACAGGCCGCTTACCTTCTGCAACAGAAGGGCTATCGGGGATATATAATGGTGGTGGCAGGGGACAAAGTCATCGCGCCAGAGGCCATAAACAGATTCGTCGAAGAGTTCAAGCGAAGCAATGCTGATGCCGCTGTACTTGTTGCCGCTAAGACCAGATGGCCCAACGCAGGCAGAATTGTCAATAAATCGGATGGCACCTTAGACAGAATTGTGGAGAAAAGCGATATTATCAAGAAGATGCTCCTTCGAGAGCTATTAGCAGAGAAACAAGCAGATGAAACCCTCTCCAACCAAGAAATGCTGGAGATGGTGAACAAAGTAGTGCCTGCAGAGAGAAAAGCGGTAAAGATGATGGGTGAAAAATTATGGAAGAGACTTAACTCACTTTCCTTTATAACCCTTGCCGAAATAGAGAAGATGATAAGCCCTGAAGATTTAGTCTTTAGCATCAGAGAAAGAGACGGAAGAGTCACCCAGCTTACAGCAGAAGAGATTGAACAGAAAACTCCTCAGGTTAACACCTCGGTCTACCTTTTTACCGCTGATGCTCACTACTATGCCTTGCCCAGGCTCTCCAGTGACAACGCCCAGGAAGAAGAGTACTTAACCGATGCCATCTCTATATTGAGCAATGCATTAGATGGCTCAGGAAAACACTCATTTAAGGTGATAGCAGTGAAGGTTGAAGACCCGGCCCAGGTGCTGGCCTTTAACACCCCTGAGGAACTTGTGGCTACCAAAGAGAACTTGCAAGGTCAAATGCGGAAGATACTCAGCCAACGGGGTGTGACCCAAATGGGCGATTTCGAGAATTCCTGGATTGATGATGTAGATTCGGTGTGGAAGATTGGCCAAGGCACGATTATCCTCGGCACTGTCTTTATCGATTTAGGTGCTGACCCCCAGATGAAAATAGGTAGGAACTGTCATATCTTGGGTGAGGTGAGTATAATCCACAGCAGCTTAGGGGAACATTGCACCGTAGAGAATTCGAGGTTGGAAAATGTAGTAGCCGGTGACCAAGTGGTGATCAGGGACTCTGTCCTCACCTCTGACCGGCTGACAGTTATTCCTCCAGGGACCGAGGTGCTCCATGGGGATCTCTCAGTGCTTGATAGCATAAGGGCACAGCGATGAAAAGTGTGGAGAAAGCTGCAGGGCTACTTATGCAGAGGTATTTCACAAGGGCCAGCTTGATAAAGAGGATGTTGTGTATTGAAAGTTTCCAGTAATGCAGAGAACAATGGACAGGAAGCTAAGAGATTGGATAAAGTGGTTTGATGCCCCCGGTGGCAGAGCTTTACAGGTATTGAATAGAATATACGGGGAGGACCCGGCGGTGCCAAAGCCCCGGAGGCAATTCTATCTTAATACTCTTTCTGAATTTGGTCTTATATATGGACCAGAGGCAGAGGTCATAATTGTTAGAACCCCCGCCAGGGTCAACCTGATGGGGGTCCATATTGACCACCGGGGGGGCTACACCAACTACATCTGCATTGCCAGAGAGATATTGATGGTCTGTCAAAAAAGGGGAGACGACCGAGTGGTCCTGCATAACATAGATCCCCGATTTGAACCTACCAGTTTTAGTATCGGCCAGGAACTGCCTGAAAGCAAAAGGGGTAACTGGATGAAATATATTGAACAGACTGAAATCACCCCTGGCCACTGGAGCAACTATATCAAGGCAGCCGTTCTGCGGCTTCAGGAGAGATATCAAGATAAGGCCCTGAAGGGAATGAATATTATGGTAAGCGGTGACATTCCCTCTTCTGCTGGGCTTAGTTCATCATCGGCTTTGGTGGTAGCAGCAGCTTTAGCCACGGTGAGGTTGAATGACTTGGATATTTCCAGAGAAGAACTTGTGGAACTATGCGCCCAAGGAGAATGGTATGTGGGTACCCGAGGTGGAGCGGGAGACCAGGCCGCAATGTTGTTTGGGAAAAAAGGTTATATAACCCATATGAGATTTTTCCCCTTCAGACAAGAAGAGATAGAGTATATTCCCTTTCCTCATGGTTATAAAGTACTTATCTGTAATTCATTAAGACACGCCAGCAAGTCGGGTTCAGAGCGCAGCGCATTTAATCAAACGATCGCTGCCTACGAAACGGTGCTGATGTTGATAAGAGAGATTCTGCTCAAAGAGAAGGGGTATTCCCCTCAGTTTGTGAAGGACAGGATCAAATACCTCCGGGATGTGAATGAGAGAACCCTGGAAGTAGGGACAAAACAGATCTATGAAATACTCAGGCATCTGCCAGAGAGAATGACTCGCCAGGAGCTTCTGACCAGGTTGCCTTCCCATCGGGAAAGGTTACTTCAGATATTCAAAACGCACGAGGATCCTCCCGACGGATATAAGGTGAGGCAAGTTGGCCTGTTCGGACTGGCTGAGTGTCAGAGGGGTGAGATAACTGCTCAGTTGCTAAGGAATGGAGAAATCGATACATTTGGGCAACTTATGTACATTTCCCACGACGGCGACCGGGCTGTCAGCTTCGCCGAAGACGGCACC
Source organism: Candidatus Latescibacterota bacterium (assembly GCA_030669445.1). Classification (GTDB taxonomy): domain Bacteria; phylum Latescibacterota; class MVCY01; order MVCY01; family MVCY01; genus MVCY01. The sequence continues at coordinate 3,977 of DAOVDP010000028.1, forward strand.
AAGAAGAGGTGGGACAATCGGGCGGATGATGAAAATTTGGACAGGTTAATTGGTGCCCTTGAAAGTCCGGCCCCGGAAGCAAGAGAGGGGGCGCGTCTGTACATGCAGCCCGGCGGATATGGTGCCAGTTGTGAGGAGATGGATCAGATGGTGGACATCGCCCGCCGGGTACCGGGAGTGGTAGGAGCAGGTCTGACGGGAGCAGGACTTGGAGGCTGCATTCTGGTCCTGGTTAAGAATGAAAATGCTCAGGATGTTATAGATGTATTGACTGAGAAATACTACCTTCCCCGGGGACTTTCCCCAGCAGCAGAGGTCTGTGTTTTCACCGAGGGGGCAGAGGTGATAGACAGTGGGGAGTGTGAAGGGTGAAATGAAAGTGATCGATTTTAGCCTAGGGCTGAAAGATGAGGAATAGCCTATTATGTCGTTCCAAAATAGTATTTAACTCCATACTGTCATTGCGAGGAGCAGAGCGACGAAGCAATCTCTTTGTTTGTAGGGAATTGAGATTGCTTCGCTGGCGCTCGCAATGACAAATTATTGGGCGGGTATTTAGTTAACGTGAGAGTAGTTTTTCAATCCAAAAACTTAAGCATAGGAGGGTAACCTGATGCAGAGAGCATCAACCAGTCCTGATGGAACAAGATATGATTTGCCGAATGCGGCAGCAGATGAACAGGAAATCAAGCTTCTAAAAGAAATCACCGCCCAGCAGCGTTCAATGGGACGCAAGATTGTGGCCGTTCAGGGATTAGGTTTTGTAGGCGCTGTTATGGCCGCAGTGGTAGCCGACGCGGTCGATAAGGATGGAAAGCCTATTTACTTTGTTCACGGTGTCCAGCGCCCCTCAACCAGGTCTTACTGGAAGGTACCGGTCATAAATGAAGGCATCACCCCTGTGGAAGCAGAGGACCCGGAGATACCAGAGATATTCTCCGGAACTGTGAAACAGAAAGGGACCTTAAGGGCAACCTGGCAGGAGCATGCCTTCAGCCTGGCTGATATAGTGGTGGTGGATATCCAACTGGACGCAACTAAGCCGGTGTTCGGAAACGCCGCCAAGGGCTATGTGGAGACCGGAGCCTTCGAGAAAGCCATCACTGTGCTTGGCCAAAATATAGATCCGGAAACTCTGGTCTTGATTGAGACTACAGTTCCGCCAGGCACCTGTCAGCATATCGCAAAACCCATTTTGGCCAGGGAATTTGAAAAGCGACGAATTGACATCGAACAGCATCCGCCTCGAATAGCTCATTCTTACGAGAGAGTTATGCCGGGTAGAAATTATGTGAGTTCCATCAGGGATTTCTGGCGTACTTACTCCGGCGTTGACAAAACCTGTGAGGAAATGGCCAGAAAATTTCTCACCAATGTCTTGAACACAGAGAAGTTCCCCCTTTACTGCCTGGGTAATACCAATGCTTCGGAGATTGCCAAGACTATGGAGAATTCTTTCCGAGCCAGTAACATAGCGTTAATCCACGAATGGGCATTGTTTGCCGAAGATGTAGGTGTCAACCTGTTTGAAGTGGTGAAGTCCATTCGGGTACGTCCCACCCATCGAAACATGATGAACCCTGGGTTTGGCGTAGGCGGGTACTGTCTAACTAAAGACCCGGTGTTGGCGCACTGGGCTTCGATGAACATATTTGGTCGCAGGGTGGGACTGAATATGGCGGTTGGGGCAGTAGATGTTAACGATCTGATGCCCCTTCACACCCTTGAGCTCACTAAGCAAGCCTTGCGTGGAACACTCAAAGGCAAGAAAATTTGCCTACTGGGGGCCTCCTACTTAAACGATGTAGGAGATACCCGCCACTCACCTTCGGAGACTTTCTGGAAGGCGTTAGTGAAGGAAGACGCTGTTCCTTCAGTGCATGATCCCCTGGTGAAGGTCTGGCCTGAGATCCCTGAAGCCGAGCTTCACAAAGACCTCTTCGGTTTTCTAAATGGAGCCGATGCAGTGGTGTTTGCTGTGGGGCACGAGGAGTATTTGAAGTTAGAGCCTACGGAAGTAGTCAATGCCACAGGCAAAACTCCGGCCATAATCGATGCCCAGAATCTGCTCACCGACGAGAAGATAAAAGAGTACCTGAAACTTGGTTGTGAAGTAAAAGGGGTAGGGAAGGGGCACATTCCCGCGTTAAAGGCAGAGGTCCAGGGTTAACATATGTGAACCAGATGATCGAATAAGTTGATTCAGTCGTAAAAAGTCAAATCTCACCGCGAAGACGCAAAGAACGCAGAGAAAAACAAACCATATAATGCTCTGATTATTTAAAAGATACTTCTCTTTGCGTCCTCGGCGCCTTTGCGGTGCAAATCGGTTTTAGGCACTTTTTACGAGCGGATCAAGAAAGGGGATAATCATGAAAAAAGGAAAAAGTAAGGAATTCCCCTCGGTGAAGAAGTCCTTAGATCTATTTAAGAAAGCCGAGGATTTGCTGCCCGGCGGGGCACAGCTCTTGAGTCGCTGCCCCGTTCGCTACGCCTACGGTGTTTCTCCCATATTTGCCGAGAGGGCAAAGGGAGCTCGTTTCTGGGATATCGACGGGAATGAGTACATCGACATGACTATGGGAATAAACTCCGCAATCCTGGGATACTGCGACCCGGATGTGGACAGGGCGGTGATGGGGCAAATAGAGAGAGGCACCATCTTTAGCATACTTCACCCGATAGAGGTTGAACTGGCCGAGGAGCTTGTTCAGGTGATACCCTGCGCCCAGATGGTGCGTTTCGGAAAGTCCGGCGGAGAAGCCGATGCAGTGGCAGTAAGTAGGGCCCGAGGGTTTACCGGCCGGGATAAAGTTGTCTTCTGCGGTTATCACGGGTGGCACGACTGGTACATAGCAGCTAATTTGGAGTCTCCGGATATCCTAAACAGACACCTTGTCCCCAATGTGCCCACCACAGGGGTTCCCAAGTGCTTGCGAGGTACGGCTATTCCCTTTGAATACAATGACCTTTCCTCTCTAAAGGAAGTGCTGGAAAGAAACCAGGGAGAGGTGGCCTGTGTGATAATGGAGGCTTCGAGAACTTATCTGCCTCAAAAAGGTTTCCTGGGGGGCGTGAAGGAATTGGCTGACAAGCACAGCGCTCTTCTGATATTTGATGAAGTAAACACCGGCTTTCGTCTTGCCCTGGGAGGCGCTCAGGAGTTCTTCGGTGTAACTCCGGATATGGCTCTGTTTGGAAAAGACATCGCCAACGGTTACCCTCTTACGGCCGTGGTAGGTCGCCGGGATGTGATGGAGGCCTCCAGAGAGATGTTCATCTCCAGCACATTCTGGGATGATAATGCCACCCTGGCAGCAGGACTGGCCTGCATAAAGAAGATCAGAAGAGAAAATGTCATCCGGCATATCTGGAAAATGGGCGAGCGCTATGTAATGGAGATGAGAAGACTTGCTTATAGAATAGGCGTTAACGCAGAAATAGTAGGGCTTCCCTGTATGACAAGCGTTGTGTTCAAATATGAGGACAGGTCTTTTGTGAATCAGTTGAATACCCTTTACTGTCAGGAACTTGTTAGAGGAGGAATATTTGCAGGTGCTCCGGGATATTTCATCGTCTCCTTTGCCCACCAAGAGGAGGATATAGACAAAATACTTGTGGCTTCTGAGCGAGCCCTGATGGTAGTGAAAAAGGCTGTTGACCAGGGAAGTGTAACCGGGTATCTGAAAGCTGAGCAGTCAAAACCCCTTTTCGACAAGAGAATGGTGTAAGATGATCATTTCGATAATCGCCGCAAATCCGAATTTTGAGGGATATAATTTCACAAAAGCGGAGATAGCTCCCAGTTGATTGGTTAGCTGGTGAATGGTTAGGGATGCATAATGAAAAGGAGACTGATATGTTGACCCCTGAGAAACGAGATACACTGCTGAAATTGTCCGCCCCGCTGGTGGTGGATGCCATGGATCGGCTGGGTTTGCCGGAGCACGTACTTGATCCGGCAATCCGTCCGGTTGTGCCTTTCACCAAAATGGCGGGAACTGCTGTCACGGTTCTGCTGAAATCCCAGCCTGATCCGGCAAAGGCCGATTTAGGAATCTACTCCCAGGCCTTCGAGGCCGGGCGAGAGGCATGTTGTCCGATTATAGTGGTGGAAGTGCCCAAGGCACACCATCATCAAGGCATCTTCGGCGAAGGAGCTGCTACACTGGGTCTGCAAAATGGCTTTGTTGGAGCACTCATAGATGGTGCTGTGCGCGATACCCACGACCTGCGCAGAATGGACTTCCCTGCGTTCAGCCGGACTATTGCGCCGGGTTACATCTGCGGCAAGGTGGAGGCGGTGAGTTCCGGCGAGCCGGTCTGCATCGGTGGAATCACCCTCGCGGCAGGGCAGATCGTCTTCGGCGATAACGACGGTGTGGTGGTAATTGCCCCCACTGACCTGGACGCGGTCATCGAGAAGGCCCAGGCCATACAACAATGGGAGCACATAATGCACAGTCTATTTGTTGAGGGCTACTCTTCTGATGACGCCCACAAGAAAGCTGGTCCGATGCCGTAGTGTTTTGGGAACGCGCAGGTTTCCCCCTTTTGAGAAATGGTTTTGCAGCCGGCATGTATGTCTGAACCATGCCTGCGAAGTAACCGCACAAGCTTCTGACCCTGAACACCTATGAACCAATCCGCAACAATCCCACTCACCAAGAAACAGCAGCGCACCGGGATGCGACTGGCGTATCTTGGGCAGGCCACCGGGGCGATTCTTCCTCAACTTCTGATACAGTCCGCCTTTGGCGTTTTGTTCATTAAACATCTCGGCGGGTCGGACTTCCAGGCGATGCTTCTCGGCTCGTTGCTGTTGTTGCCCCGCATCCTGCAGATCCCTACATCCCTCCTGGTGCCCCCATCGGCAGGGAAACGGTTCATGCTGCGCTGTTGGATTGCAAATGGCTTGGCCATAGCTGCTATTCTTGTAATTACGTCTCTTCCTATTGAAGGAGAAGCCAAGGTTACCTTCATCCTCCTGTTTACGATGATCGGTGCCGTCGTCAGCGTAAGTGGAGCAACATTCTGGTTTCCTCTCTTACACGATGTGGTTCCCGATGACCAGCGGGGTAGATTTTTTGGAAAAATGCGGACCATCTGGAACGGTACCACATTTGCAGCTATCCTCATTACCGGGGCCTTCCTGGGGAATAATCCATCGCTGTGGAGGTTCCAGGTTGTCCTCGCTGTTGGACTGGCTCTGTATTTTGCCAGAAATATCTTCATTGTCCGGCTACCCGAAGGTCGAAGCCATGTTGCCAACAATGATTACGCCAACTGGAAGCAGTATGTGAGGCACATCCTTTCCCGGCGGGAGGTACTGATCTTCTGCGGCTACTACTCCTTGCTCGCATGCTGTATGGGATTTCTCAGTACGCCGCTGGTACTGTATATGAAACAGATGGGTTTTCCTATGCGCGACAACATAATTATCTTTGGGTTCAGCACGCTGGGAAAAGTTCTATCCCTGCTCCTGGCAGGGGTGCTGACGGACCGCATTGGGACTAAGCGGGTGTTCCTTATAGCTCATATCGTCCTCTGCGCCGTGTGCTTCTCTGTGGTGAAAATCGGCTGGCTGCCGACGGACCAAGCGAGGTATCTGATGCCCGTCGCCATGATCATCTCCGGGGCGATGTTAGCGATGGCGGGTGTGGCTTGTACCGCTCAATTGTTTCATCTTGCTCCCGACCGGGGGCGTGCTTTCTTCATGTCACTGACAATGATTCTTCTGACGGCCGGGACCGCCCTGTCACCCATACTTGTCGGTTATATCCGCCAGTTAGTCCCGGATACCTGGAGCACATTCCTTGTGGGTATGCACTTCGATATCTTCCAACTCATGCTGAGTGCCGCTGGGTTGGCCATGTTGGTCCTTATCGTTCTCCTTATCTTTGTAGAAGACATCCGGCCGGGAACATCTGCGGCGCGGACCGTGGACACGAAAAGCGACACTCAAAACCGGGAATAGTGGGAGTAAAGACGATGGTTGACTTCAATCATCGTTTCACTCCTGTATTGTTGCCGCAAAAGATGCAGTTCTCGCCAAACGTCCGCCTTCTATGGTAATGGCTCATTCTGTGCTACCTTCAATAACCGGATACGAAAGAAGAATTGAGAAATTTAACTTAGCCTGGAGAAGATTGGCCAAAGCATTGTCTTGAAATTCTGTAGTAGAAGCACACGAGTTTCTTGGCGCGCGGTTTTTGATCCGGCGCGTCCGATCGTCAAAAAAGGAGGAACAATGGAGAATAAGGAGAGGCACACGGGTAAAGGAGATAGGTTTTACACCGCAGAGGAACTCAGGAAGCGTCTGTCCATCTCGACACTTATTTTCTGGGAGTATCGGCCTATCGGACAAAGTGCCCTTGAGGAGTTGGCGCGACACGTCGAGGGCACGGGAGCAGCGATCTCGGTTGAGAACTTCACAGGAGAGAGAATGTGGGTTGTGAGGACCGGATGGCTTTTCTCGACGAGATAGACCACCCGCAGGTCGGTATGATTTTGGACATTGGCCACGTGAGAAACCAGGATGGTGCAAACCCGATGACAATTCCCGGAGGACCAACCAAGGCGCTCGAGATGGAGGCACAGACACAGTAGGAGAACAGCAAATGGATCAATATGACTTGGGCAAGATACTATACGAGAATCCTTTGGCACGTGAGTCTGATGTAAGAGATTTCCGACTGGAGGGTGACGCAGCGATCAGTTTCCCTCAAGGACGCATGCGTCTTGAGAATAAACGCAGCCCCGAAGAAGGACAAGCAGCGAATTACGTCTTATGGTGCCCGGAACTGTTTCCATCCGACATAGTTGTGTCATGGGATTTCTACCCAATTCGCGAACCGGGACTGGCAATGTTCTGGTTTGCAGCAAACGGCAAGGATGGCAAAGACCTTTTCGATCCGTCGTTCGCGCCACG
>DAOVDP010000100.1 GCA_030669445.1 Candidatus Latescibacterota bacterium
TCTATCGCTATTACCTTTTTGGCCTGTTCTACACTCATCGCTCCAAGCTGCCTCCCAGACAGCGGCATATTTCGTCGAGCTTTTTTAGCTCCAGCAAAAGCGGTTCCAGCTTCTGGAGGGGTAGCATAGAGGAGGCGTCGCTTAATGCTTTAGCAGGAGAAGGGTGAGTTTCGATGAACACCCCGTCCACACCCACTGCCACCGCTGCCTGGGCCAGGGGAGGAACGAACTCCGGCTGTCCACCGGAATGACTTCCCCCTCCACCTGGCAATTGCACACTATGAGTGGCGTCAAATACCACTGGATATCCCAAGCCTCTCATAATCACCAAAGAACGCATATCCACTACTAAGTTGTGATAGCCGAAACAGGTGCCCCGTTCGGTAAGTATAATCCGGTCGTTGCCGGTGGAGCGAATTTTTTCGGCTATTGGGCCCATATCTTCTGGGGCGAGAAACTGTCCCTTTTTGATGTTGACCGGCTTGCCTGTTTTGCCCACTGCTACCGCCAGCTCTGTCTGCCGGCAGAGAAATGCCGGAATCTGTAAGATATCAGCCACTGCAGCGACTTTCTCCACCTCACGGGCTGAGTGAACATCTGTCAGAACCGGGACATTCAACTGAGTTTTAACCTGGTTCAATATCCGCAGCCCTTCGTCAATGCCCAGGCCAGAGAAGGAATTGATGCTCATTCGGTTTGCCTTAGTATAAGAGGACTTGAAAATGAAGGGCATCTGCAGCCGAGTGGCGATCTGCTTTATCCTTGCGGCCGTCTCCAGAGTCAGTCCCTTGGATTCTACCACACAGGGGCCAGCGATCAGCACCAGAGGGGCTTCTTCCCCAATAAGAATCTCACCTACTTCAACTGTGCTGCTCATCGGTCTCTCCGCCTTTCAACGCTGCCTCTACAAATCCTAAGAACAGGGGGGCGGGTTTCTCCAAGGTAGATTTAAATTCCGGGTGAGCCTGAGTGGCTACAAAGAACCTGTGTTTCGGAAGCTCGACGAATTCCATAAGCCTGGTGCCATCGGCCCTCAAATGATAACCAGAGAAAACCAGGCCATTTTCCTCCAGGATGTCAATGAATTGCGGCGATACCTCATACCTGTGGCGATGGCGTTCAAGGATAGCCCTCTTTCCTAACGGGAGGATGCCCAGTCGGAAACACTGATTAGGGTCTTTCTTCAGCTGCTCAATCCTTTTGCGGTCCTCTTCCAAACGGTGTAACTTTGTATACAGCTTCAACACCACGCTGTCTTTCTTTAAGGTTGCTGCATAAGCGCCCAGTCTCATCGTCCCCCCGTACTGGTGCTTTTCCATCAGTTCCTTCTGGGTGGGCAGGATGTCGATCACCGGGTACTGAGTGTGCTTATTGATCTCGGTGGAGTGTGCCTCTGGCATATTACAGATTTTGCGGGCAAACTCCACCACCGCAAGCTGTAGACCGAAACAGAGTCCCAGATATGGAATGTCATTCTCTCTGGCAAATTCTATCGCCTTGATCTTTCCTTCAGCTCCACTGGTACCAAATCCTCCCGGGACGATAATGCCTTGATAGTTTGAAAGCTCTTTCACCGCTTTGTCGTTTTCCTCAAAGCGTTTAGCATCTATCCAATCGATCTTCACCTCGGCGTTCAGGTGGGCCCCAGCGTGTTCCAGCGCCTGGTTAATGGAGACATAAGAATCTAAGAGGTTGTAATCACCGATGTCTATGTATTTGCAGACCATTGCAACCCGTAACACCCTCTCCGGATTCTCAATCCTTTTGACCAGTTCCTCCCAATTCTCCCAACTGGGCGATGTTTTGGGTTGAAGTCCGAATTTATTGAGGATTTTTTCTCCCAATCCTTCTTTCTCAAAGTTAAGGGGAATGGAATAAAGGGTAGAGATATCCGGGGCTGAGATAATGCAGTCTGCGTCTATGTTAGCGTAGGTTTCAATCTTCTTCTTGCGGACTTCATCCAGAGGTTCCCTGGCCCGGCAGAGGATGAAATCGGGGAAGATGCCGCTTTCGCTCAAGAGTCTAATGGCCTGTTGAGTAGGCTTGGTCTTCATCTCATGAATGTGAGTAGGGATAGGCAGGTAGGTGATGAGCACGTAGATCACATTCTCTTCCCCTACCTCTCGCTCCAGGCCTTTAACTGCAAACAGAAAAGGGATGTTCTCGTAATCACCGATCACGCCGCCGATCTCCACTAAGGCGAAGTCGAACCCTTCGGCAACCTGTCTGACCCTTCTTTTGATCTCATCGGTGATGTGGGGAATAGGCTGAACCGTCTGGCCCAGATACTCTCCCTTTCTCTCCCGGTCGATGACCTCCTTGTAGATCTGGCCGGTAGTGATGTTATTCATCCGGGAGATGTACATTCCCAGGAATCTCTCGTAATTGCCCAGGTCCTGATCGATCTCACCGCCGTCGTCGGTTACCCACACCTCTCCGTGTTCAGTGGGCCGGAGGGTGCCAGCGTCGTAATTGATATAAGGGTCAATCTTGATTGCGGTAGTGTTGTAACCGTATCGCTGAAGTATTTTGGCGATAGAAGCGGTAGCCAGTCCTTTACCCACGCCGCTTATAACTCCTCCGGCAACGATTATGTATCTGGTCTTTCGATTGTTCATAGCCTGCCCTTCTCTATTATCTCTCTTGCTTTTTGCAAGTCATTCTGGGTGTCTACTCCTATTGACCAGGAGTCGGTTACGAGCACGATTATGGGGAAGCCGTTTTCCAATACTCGGAGTTGTTCCAGCTTTTCCAATTTCTCCAGCGGGGTTTGCTCCAACTGGGCTAATCTCTGAAGAAAACCCCACCGGTAAACATACAGACCTATGTGCTGAAGAAAACAGACCCCTTGTGAGTCGGCAGAATCCCTGTCTCGCACAAAGGGTAGGGGGGAACGTGAGAAGTAAAGGGCGAATCCCTTCTGATCTACTACTACCTTGACTATATTGGGATCGTTCAATTCTTCGATAGAAGTACTCCTTTTTGCCACGGTGCTCATCGGGATGTCGGGATTTTCCGTCAAGGGTTCGATCGCCTGGTCTATCATCTGCGGGTCGATCAGGGGTTCGTCGCCCTGGACATTGACCACTAAGTCTGCTTTGATGGGTCTGGCGGCTTCCGCCACCCGGTCAGTGCCGGTTCTGTGAGCGGGGGAGGTGAGCAGAGCCTTACCGCCGAATTGCTCCACCGCCTCTACGATTCTGCGGTCATCGGTTGCTACCCAGACCTCTGACACCCTCTGTGCTCGCTGCGTCCTTTCGTAGACATGTTGAATTAGGGGTTTTCCCCCGATCTTCAGTAGAGGTTTGCCAGGCAGTCTGGTAGAACCATAACGGGAGGGTATGATAGCTACTATTTTCATCAGAAATCCAGAGCAACATCTCTGCCACAACGGAAATAGAATCAAAATATTGAATATTGAATATTGAATATTGAATATTGAATCTTCAATCTTCGATCTTCAATCTTCAATCCTCAATCTTGATGCCTTCGTGGCTCAACTGTGGTTACCCTACTCGATTACCTTAGGAACCTTGAAGTAGCCCATCCACTGGTCAGGGGCGTTTGCCAATGTCTCCTGCTGGCTCAATGATGGTGCAACCATATCCTCTCGGAAGACATTCTTCAACGGCAGCACATGCGAGGTAGGTGGGACATCGGTGGTGTCAAGCTCGTTTAACTTGACAAAGTAGTCCAGAATCCGATTCAGTTGGGCAATAAGTTTCTGTTTCTCTTCAGCGGAGAACTCCAATTTCGCCAGGGCAATCACATTTTCCACATCCTCTACAGTCACAGGCATAAAAACCTCCGTTGTTATTGAGATCACGCTGAAGGATTAAGAATCTTGTTTTCTACAAAGCTGTAGTATTCTGCTTTGCTTACGATGATATGATCTAACACACGGATTTCTACCGGTTCTACTGCTTTGATCACAGCCTTGGTGAGCTGTTTGTCCTCCCAGGAGGGGGTAGCGTGCCCACTGGGATGGTTGTGTACCAAAATAAGCCCAGTGGCGTGGTGGGCCAGTGCTCCCTCCAGAACCCGACGAGGATAGACCACAGAGCTGTCAACCGTGCCTTCGTGGATCACCTCATGGTTCAAGGCCTCATTTTTCACATTCAGGTAGATGACCATAAATACCTCATTAGGCAACCCTGCCAGTTTCATACGGGCGAAATCTGCCACTGTCTCAGGCGAGTTAAGCAAATCCCGGTGTTTCAACCTTTCGCCAAGATAGGTCCCACAGGTCTCCTTCACTAAATGGATGAGCACCGCCGAGTTAGGCCCCAGTTCGGGCACTTCCTCCAGTTCTTTCAGACTGGCATCGAGGATACCGCCCAGGCTCCTAAATCGTTTGACCAACCGCTTGGCAATGGGTTTCACATCTCGTCGGGGGACGGCGTAGGTGAGCAGAAGCTCAAGGATTTCATAGTCTTGAAGCCCTTCTGTTCCCGCTTTCTGAAAGCGTTCCCGTAGGCGCTCACGGTGACCTAAATAGTGAACGTTTTCCTGCATATTCAGAACCTTTCCTACCGCTTATTCAAGTTCCACAGAAGACTTTTGCCTGGCGATAAATTGCCACGCTGCTGTGGGTAGAGCCCGATGAGTTGGACTGTCAATAAGAACCCTGTTCGTACGAAATCAACCTCTTTAGGAATCTGGTTATTTTCTCATTAAACCGAAGGAAATATACTTTATTATTCTGCCGTTGTCAACAGCTATCTCCTCTGTTGCCCTACCTAACAAATTAGAGAAGCCACCAGAGAATCTGCACCCTGGTGGCTTTTGAGAGACAGCATTTTCTAACTCGAGAGTCAAGCTGTTACTCTCATTATAGTAAATGTTTCTCCATAATTCCCGGGACGAATTTTAATCAGACCTTAGAGGCGTAAGCCGGACTTAATGTAGAGACGACCCGCCGGGTCGTCTCTACGATACTTCTCCTGAAACTTTTCAGTTATCAGGATATACATCAAGGGCTTCCATCCATTCCCTCAGTTTGGCGATTCTCTGTTGGGGGTTTTCCGGCAGGGCGAAAGGGTTTCTGCCTCTGGCATCGATTATGACACCTACCACTCCGCCTTCCACAGAAGTCTTAAGGGTTTTGCCTTTACCTGCCCCCACATCGAATCCTTTCTCTGGTTCTATCAATACCTCAGTCCACTTTCCTTCAGCAAGAGGCAGAAGAACCATCTCACCGAATCTCACCTCTGTTGCCTCAGGAAGGGTAGG
>DAOVDP010000036.1 GCA_030669445.1 Candidatus Latescibacterota bacterium
GAGTCAGAGGCCCGGATGGCCCTCCATAGATCGGCATGCCACCTCCTCCAGTCCTCTTCGGTGGTGACCTCCCCGGCCATTCTCTTCTTCTCGAATTCAGCATGAATTGCCTCCTGTCCCTTTCTCAACTTGCCCTCAACCTCCGACTGGCTCTGGGTACGATATAGACCCCTGGCCACTATGTCGCCGGTCCCGGGGATCACCACCACAAGGATAACCCACAGCAGCAGAAGGAATACCAAAGAGACATTCGCCGAGTGGGTAACGGAGGAGACCAAAAGGGCCAAAGCAAGGAAAACTGCGGCATAAAGCAGCGAGCCAGCAAAGAAGATAAAGATCCTCAGGAAATCCCCTCCCTCCAGGGCGATATGTCCCAATATCACCGCAGCGGTGACCGCCAGCAGGAATCCCACTACGAGAATAGTGCCCAGAACCGCAGCCAAACCAAGGAATTTGCCCCAGAGGACCTGAGCGCGAGGTACTGGATTGGCCGAGATAAGCCTGAGCGTGCCGGCTTCCTTCTCGCCGGATATGGCATCATAGCCAAAGATTATGGCGGCCAGACTCACAATCAAGCCCACAATGAATGTCCAATGAAATTGGGTGGTTGTGCGGAACAGGAAGTTATCCCGCCCCACACGGTATTGGGAACCGTGGTCTGCTGATTTCCATTCAGCGGTGTTGGGAACATAGTCCTCTCCGGAGGCAGAGAGCATAGCCAGCTTAGGTGGCTTGCGGTGCAGTTTATGCCAGTTTGCACCAAGTTGCACTAAGCTTTTCGCCTGTCCGGAGAACTCTTCTCGCATCTCGGCCACCTTCACATTGTAGTCCTCAAGGGATTGCAGATAGTGGAACTGAAAAAACACCGTGCTGAGAAGCATCGAGACCGAAAAAAGTATCAGGAACAGAGGAAACTTCAGGCTGGTCACGGTGTCGTGGATCTGCCGTTTTGCAATCATCCATACCATTTTTAACCTCCGAATTTGAAAGGTGAGCAACTGTTAAGGTGACTGAAATCTTTACCACGGAAGTTCTCTGTACTACAAACCCGCGAAACGTTGTTTTTTTGACAAGGTTTTTGTTTTAGAATCCGTGAAATCCGCGTAATCCGCGGTTGTTTTCTGGGTTGCGGCTCTGCTGCGCTGTGGTTTTCCGTGTTTGTCCGTGGTGAGGTGTTTTAATCTGGCAGGTGGAATATGACCCAGATTAATTTCGTCTATCTCGGATCGTATCTAAGGAAGAACGAGAAGGCCAAAAGGAACAAACCCACATTAGAGATCAACAGAACAGTGAGATCCCTCCATCTTCGAGAGAGCCTTTCTAACACCCCCTCTTCGGGCGGAGAGAAACGGGGCATACTGGTTAGGTCCAGCAGCCTGCGTGGGTCGCCGTCGGCGGCTTTCATCTTCTCTCCCAGCTCGGCTCGGGAAATCCTCTCCTCTCTTAGGGCCCGGGGCCAGTCCCGCTGTATCTCCTCCACAGAGTCGTCGGTGAAGAACCGGTAGGGATTGGATGTCACTTGTGCCTCCACGAAGGCCAGAACCTCCAGCCTATACTGGCGGGCCTTCTCCACAAAGGACTTGAAGGCCTCCACATCAGTGCCGGCCAGGGCGCGTACGGTCGATGAGAATGGACGGGCAAACGAGGGAGCAGATAGAATGTCCGCCAGCCACCACTGCCGCTCCAGTTGTCTCACATAGGACTGATCCTGCCAAGCCATCTTATCGGCGTACTTGACCTCTATTTTCTCAAACTCTCCGAAGGCATCTTTTAAGAACTCCGCTGTCTCAGGTGACATAAACCGAAACAGTTGCCCTTTTTCATTATTATCTCTTTTGTTCAACAGAATGTGAAGTTCGCCTCTCTGTGCCCGTTGCTGGGCCGTCTCCCATATCTTGCTAATTTCTTCATTCTTCTGCTCTTCAACTGCCCTCTTCTCGGTTCTGGTCTTCTCCATTGAGGCCACAGGTATTATATTCTTGGCCACAAAGAACGAGGCGTTGGGCAGAAGTTCGGTAAGGGCCACCCAGACGGCAAGAAGGATTATCAACGAGGTGGCAGACCTTCTGGTCAGGGAAGAGACGGTCATCCCCAGAAGGAAGAAGGCAGAGAGGTAGATTAACGAGAGGAGAAATATGATCAGGATCGCCAGCCAGTCTGAGGCAGAAAGGGAGACGGCAACCGAGAGGTTCATCACCACTAAGACGGCAAAAAACCCGGCCAGAAGCGGGATAAACAGGCTGCCGATACCTCCCAGGTATTTGCCGAGTAACACCTGGTGACGGGGGACAGGATTGGAGAGGGTAAGTCTCAATGTCCCCAACTCTCTGTCTCCCGTCACGGTGTCGTGGGCGAAGAGCACGGCGACAAGGCTGAGGATAATGGCCAACAGCCACACTATCTCAAGGCTGGGAAAGGCTTGCGCATACCGATTTCTGCTTAGAGCCATTCTCCCACCCTTACCTTCCAGGCAGGGAACTCGGTGTCGATCTGCCCTGACGGTGCTTTTCAGTCTTTCCTCTAAGCCTTCGGCAATTATGCTCAACACCGGGGGTCTTTTATCCACCTGGGGATGAAGTGCTGAGTAGACATGGAGTTTGGTCAACTCTCTTTGATGGGCATCACGGTCTAACTCGTATCTCTCCAATCGCCGTTGGTAATTTCTGGTGGAGACATAGGTGCCCAGAGGCAACAGGATCAGGCACAGGGCCATCCCTATCGCGAATTTGTAGCTCATCAGGTTGGAGAGAAACTCTCTTTTTGCAATGGTTCGAATCATAGCAACCTCCTTACGCTGAAGCGCAGAATACCGCAGAATCGCTGAACCCACATCCCACCCCTTTTTAGTGGCTCAGCGACTATTCCAGTGCTTCAGCGGTTTTTTTTCTGCGGTTCAGCGCTCTTTTCAGCGTTTCTGTGGTTTGGGTTAGTCCACTCCCCAACCCCTCATATACTCCAGATAGACCTTCTCTAAGTCTTCCTCTTCCAGGTCTTCTTTCTCCAGCACCATGGCCAGCACGCCCTGCTTCATTATCCCCACCCGGTCGCCGATATCTTTGGCCCGGAAGATGTCGTGAGTGGACATAAATACGGCCTTGCCCTGGTCCCGCAGCACTCGGAGCATATCTAAGAAATCCTGGGCTCCCCGGGGGTCAAGTCCTGCGGTGGGTTCATCTAACAGGATAGCTGGGGTGTCTTTCATCATCACTATGGCCAACCCTACCCGCTGGCGCATCCCCTTGGAGAATTTCTTCAGCTTGGTGTCGAAAAACCGCTCGGGCAGTCCCACCTTACGCAGACAGTCCCGATACTCCTTCTTGGAGACATCGGCCTTGCCACCCAGTTTGGTGAAGAAGTCTAAGTTCTGCATAGCGGTGAAGTTGCCGTAGAGCTGCACCACCTCGCCCAGATAGGCCACGTACTTCTTGGCCTCCAGGGGGTTCTTTACCGCATCGATGCCGTTGATGAAGGCCGTGCCCGAGGTGGGTTCGATGAAGTTTAAGAACAAGTTTATGGTGGTAGTCTTGCCCGCACCGTTGGCGCCCAGCATACAGAAGATCTCGCCGGGCTTTACCTCTAAGGTGAGATGGTCTAAACCCATAACATCGTTCTCATAGACCTTGGTGAGTTGATCTGCGGTGATCATTGGTAGCACCTCCTTTGATTTGGGGAGTTGAAAGTTTCCGTTGACAATGGGAATTAATAGAGTTATTTTAATATGGATGTTGAAAAAAGACTTCTTACCTCTAAATTTCACTGAACAGGAGAACTAAGATGTCAGTTGTAGCTAAACCTAAAAGTGTCAAGCACCCCTATATCACCCGCAAGGAGGGTGTCTGCGGGGGAGAACCTATTATTGAGGGGACACGGATCTCTGTCCGCTGCATTGTGGAGTATATCCAATATGTCGGTTACTCTCCCGAGGAGATTGTCCATCATCTACCTCACCTCAACTTGGCTCAAGTGCATGATGCGCTATCGTACTACTATGACCACAGTGAGGAGATCGACGAGGGAATCAGACTAAATAGAGATGAGGAGTATTGGAAACGCTATGTCGAAGAAGCTGAACGCGAGCTGAAGGGCGAAGAGAAATGCCGCTAAAGCTATATCTCGATGAGGACGTCCAAGCCGAGTTAGCTCCCGCCCTGAGAAAAAGAGGATACAATGTCATCTCAGTAAGGGAGGCTGGGCGTCTTTCACGCTCCGATGAGGAGCAGATTGAGTTCGCAATAACCCAAGAAAGAGCTATGGTTACATACAATTCTGAGCATTATGTCCCTCTTCACGTTGAATACCTCAGGGAGCGTCGAAAACATCACGGCATTATCGTTTCGCCTCAGATTTCTTTTTCAGATGCCTTCAGGAAAATTCGGAACCTCCTCACCACTTTAACTGCTGAGGACATGGTTAACCGCTTAGAGTACCTCAGCACCTGGAAATAGGTTTAGATTCGGCTTCCTCGGACTTTTCCCCAACCCAAGACAATTAGAGGTCCTTGCCAGAATGAAACAATCCAGCCGCCTTTCCCCCTAATCGTCTGATTGACTGATCAACCATCTCACCGCACATCATATCTCAGAAAGCTCACAAACGCCCCCATAAAGAACAGCACGTTGAACACGAACAGCATCGAAACGTCTAACTGCACCTCTTTCAATGCCTCCAATGCTGTCGGGGGCTTTTCCTCGAACTTGGGGATCGCATTGAAATCCACTTTTAGCCGATACAGCTCCTTTCCCGGAACCTTATCGTCTCCCTTCTTAGCCTCACTATGGACGAATCCTAAGAGCGTTTCTTTATACTTCTTAACCTGATCGAAGAAGTGTTCAAAGTGCCTGAGCCCTGTCCCAGCTATCCCCTCACAGGCGTATTCATAGATGGCCTCAGGCGAGATGCGGGTGATTTTCCGGGCCAACTCCACCTGCCGAATCAACCGGTTCATATACCCATAGAACACCTTCTCCCAGGCATTGGACATAGCGATAGCCCCAGGAAGGGATTCCATCGGCGACCAGTTGAAGCTGCCGTTGCCGTAGGGCCTGCCCGCATCCCACGTAGCTTGTACCGCCTGGGCATACATCTTTCCCTGATCCGGGGTCTCTGCCAACCGGCTCGCCAACAGCCCCCCACTGCCCGGGACAAGGATCACCAGGATGACCCAGATTAACAGCAAAAAGATCAAGCTTGTTGCCGAACTCCTTGTCAAGCTTGATATAAGTAGTCCCAGAAAGGCGAAGATGGAGATATAGACCAACGAAAGCCCCGTTACGAGGGCGATCTTCGCCCAATCGACGCCTCCCAGGGACACAAAGGGCGAGCTGTTCACGATGATGAGGTTAAAGAGAATCCCAACTATAAGTGGAAACGCCAGGCTGGTCATCGCTCCGATGTATTTGCCCAAAAGGATGGTCGCCCGTGAGATCGGATAGCTCAGCGTCAAACGCAGTGTCCCACGCTCTCTCTCCCCGGAGATCCCGTTGTAGGTCAGGATCAGCGCCGCAAAGCTCATAATTATCCCGATGACGAATGTCCAGTCGATCGCACTGAACCTCCAGAGCATAAAGTTGCTCCGGGATCTATTTTGGGGGCTGGTCACCCTGAATGCCCTGACATGAAACATATTGGGCAGATCCCCTTCATGTCCCTCTGCAAGAAATTGGAGAGGGATAGGGACCTTATAGATCTGTTGGGCACTGAAACTGCTCACCTGATAAAGAGAAGCCGGTCTCTTAGCCCTTCCCCTCAGCCCATCCAGGTTCTCGTTCCTGTTCTGGCTGTAGTCCAGAACCAACTGCCTGTAGTTCCCGACGAAGACCAAACCACTTATCACCGTCACGAGAATGACCAGGATAAAGATCAGCGACAACCTAAGGCTCCAGAGGTTGTCCAGAATTTCCCGTTTTACGATGTGCCAGAGCATTGTTCCTCCTCCTATTGCTTGTAAAGTTCAAATCACACTCTCGCCTTCATAAACAGCGCAAATGCTCCTATAAAGAAGACCCCATTCAGCAGGATCAATATCGCCAGATCAGGCAGGGACTTCCTTATGCTCGTGGCGATTCCTTCACCCTTAAATTCAAATCGAGGCAAGTAGCTTAAGTCCAGAGGCTCGTCTTGATCCCAGGTACGCTGTTTGCCCTCCTTAGCTAATTCCTTCTGCCTTTCTTTCCACGCCTCCGCCGGGAGAAGCTCTGACTCTTTCAGTCGGGTGAAGAACGCAATCGAAGAGAAGGCTTTCTTGCTCTTCATATAGGCAATCAACACATCCCGATAGACCCACGTACGATCTATGAAGCGCAGATACCTTTCTACATCCGTTCGAGCAAGACTGGAGGCGGCCTCATAGTATAGCCAGGCTGGCGACAGACGGGAGATATCCCTGGCTATCTTGGCTTGTCTCTCCAGATCGCCGTAATATCCACGATACAGCTTGAGCATCTCATCGGCATACTGGATGCGCAGGGGCTCGCAGAACCGAGTGCCCTTCAGGTACCAGTCCAGGATTACCTCCCTCGAACCATCCAGCACGCGCATTGCTAAGGGAAGATCTCCTGAGTATATCTCTGCATCCGTCATAAGATTCCAGGGATTCGTGCCGAGGGGACGCCCAATCTTCCTCGTATATTCCCAAAGCTTTCGCCCAAGTTCCCCGACATAGTGCGCCTTCTGAGCATCTATCTTCTCCCTGGCCTCGACAGGGTGGAGGCGCCTGGCCACATAGGGCCCTGCATTGGGAAGCAGGATAACAAGTCCTACCCAGATGAAGAGCAGGACGATCAGCGAGGTCGAGGAGGTCGAGGTCCTGCTGGAGACCAGCATCCCCAAAGTGAAGAAGACCGAGATATAAATCAAGGAGCACAGGAAGATCAGGGCCAAACGGCCCCAATCGGAGACCTGCAGATCCACCGACGGCGAGAGCTCCACGACCACCAATCCCGACAGCAGTCCCGCTAAGAAAGGAATAGAGAGGCAGGTCATCCCCCCTACGTACTTACCCAAAAGAACCTTGCCTCTCGAAACAGGATTGGACAACATCAAAGCCGCTGTGCCCTTCTCCCTCTCGCCGGAGATCGTGTC
Organism: Candidatus Latescibacterota bacterium; assembly: GCA_030669445.1. Lineage (GTDB taxonomy): Bacteria > Latescibacterota > MVCY01 > MVCY01 > MVCY01 > MVCY01. The sequence goes on from DAOVDP010000036.1 coordinate 7,081, forward strand.
ATACGCAAAGAGCAACGCAAGGAGGCTTAAGACCACCTGAATGACGAGGGCTATATCGAGGGAGGGGAAGACCAGTAGAAGGGGATTGTTCCTGCCGTATCCCATTACGATTACGCCAGGCATGATCTGAGACCCCGCCATAAGATCGGGCACATCCCCGTGGGATACCGTTACCGTATTGCCTATCTGTCTGTCAAACCCCAAGCAGAAGATGCTCAACGGCTCCGGGGCCCTGTCCACCGTTACCTTGAGCCGGGAATACACTTTCACATTTCTCAACTCTTCCCTGTGCGCTGAGACTGCCTCGTTATAATGGCTCAGCCTTTGCTCATAATCTCTGGTCAGGACATAGGCACTGGATATGGTGAGCACCTGGCAGAGAACAAAACCGACAAAGAAACGGAAAGAGATGATATGGGAAAGGAACTCCCGTTTTGCAATTGTCCAGGTCATAGTAACCTCCTTATTATGTCATAAATACAGCCTCCTGTAGTCGGGGGAGAGGAAGCCGTCAACTCTTGAACCCTGAAAGGAGTGTGCAAGATGATCTCCTCTCCCCCAACATATTCAACGCTGAAGCCCAGAATGCCGCAGAATCGCTGAAAACCGACCACCCACCCCTTTTCAGTGGATTAGCACCTCCTCCGGCGCTTCAGCGACTTCGTTCAGTATTTCTGTGGTCTTCTTCAGCGTCTCAGTGGTTCTGTGGTTTGTAACAAAGGTCTTTAGGTCTCCATTATTATGGAAACCTGAAGGTTTCCGCTACGCAATGTTCTGTCCCCACTGGGTCAGGGCTTCCCACCTTGGTCCAGTGTGACTCTGGCCGAGTCGAAAATTCAACTCCCCTCCAAATAGGTTTAAAAATACCTGAAAATCTCTTGCCTTTTGGGGTAAATGTTCAGTAGTGTCCCAACGTCTCAGGAAAAATTGTTTATAATACACAAAAATTAGTAAACTTACGACGAACAAATTAAGGGATCGATTTGAAATAGATTTTTATTATATTATCACCATTCCCTAATCAAACCAACAAAAGAAGGAGTGGTGATATGAATACTGGAAAAACGGTTTTTTCTCAACTCATGGATTATTTGCCCCTCAAAGCTTTTGCATGTTCTGTTCAAAAATACACAGGGAATCATAAGGTAAAAACATTTTCTTGTTTAGATCAATTTTATACCATGGCCTTTGCACAACTAACATTCCGTGAGAGTCTCAGAGATATTGAAGCCTGTCTTCACTCTCAGAGGAACAAGTTATACCACATGGGCTTTCGCAGCACAGTAGCCAGGAACACGCTTTCGAACGCCAATGAGAAACGGGACTGGCGCATATATGCTGAATTTGCTCAAATTCTTATCCATCATGCTCGTAGACTCTACCACGATGAAGATTTTGGCATTGAATTGGACAACACGGTTTATGCACTTGATTCCACCACCATCGATCTATGCCTATCCTTATTTCCATGGGCCGTATTTCGTAAAAGAAAGGCTGCTATTAAATTACATACTCTATTAGACTTACGAGGCAATATCCCTATCTTCATCCAGATCACCGATGGCAAATACCACGATGTAAATATCCTTGACGTCCTTATTCCTGAACCCGGTTCCATCTATCTATTCGACCGCGCTTACATTGATTTCGCTCGCCTTTACACCCTCCATTTATATGGTGCATTTTTTGTCACTCGAGCCAAGTCAAATATGGCTTTTAGAAGATTATATTCTCGCGCGGTAGATAAATCCCTTGGCCTCAAATGCGACCAGACAATTGTCCTTTCCAATTATTATCAATCTAAATATTTCTCCGATAAGCTCCGTCGTATTAAATACTATGATGCCGATGTTCAACGATCCTTCGTATTTTTGTCAAACATCTTTACCCTTCCAGCTTTAACCGTAGCAAATCTCTATAAATATCGTTGGCGAATAGAGCTATTTTTCAAGTGGATAAAACAAAATCTTCGCATCAAAGCCTTTTATGGTACCTCTGAAAATGCTGTCAAAACTCAAATTTGGATCGCCGTAACTGTCTATGTCTTAGTTGCAATCATTAAAAAGCGACTCAATCTTGATATTTCTCTCCACACTTTTTTACAAATTTTAAGCGTCAATATGTTTGAAAAAGTTCCTATTTTACAGTTAGTTAAGGATAGTGAATACAAAAAATCAGCTGCCCATATTCCTAATCAACTGAATTTATTCGATTAATATTGGGACACTACTG
>DAOVDP010000035.1 GCA_030669445.1 Candidatus Latescibacterota bacterium
AGATATTGGGAACCAGAAAGATCATCGGCATCTCAGCAAGCAATCTTGAACAGGCAATTCAGGCCTACCAGGAAGGAGCTGATTACCTGGGGGTAGGACCAGTTTATTTGAACAAGACCGTCACCGCAGTGAAGCCGGATGCAACACAGGCCACCGGTTTAGAGCTAATTTCTCAGGTTAGGAAAGTGGTCGAAATACCGGTCATAGCCATCGGGGGGATAAACAGGGAAAATGCCGCCCAGGTGCTCAGAGCCGGGGCAGACGGGATAGCCATAGTCTGGGCGGTGTTCGCCTCCCTTGACCCCCAAAAAGCGGCCGAAGAGCTGACAACAATATGTAAACAAGAGGGTAAACAGAAATGAAAAGGGCACTGACCATCGCTGGCTCAGACCCCTGTGGAGGGGCAGGTATTCAGGCAGATTTAAAAACCTTTTGGGGGTTCGGGGTCTATGGACTTTCTGTTATCACCTCGGTAACCGCCCAGAATACTGCCGGGGTCTGGGCACTCCATCCTCTCCCGGCTCGATTCGTTGCTCGCCAGATAGACACAATCCTCTCAGATATAGAACTTCAGGCTGTCAAGACGGGTATGCTCCACCGTCGTTCTATTGTGAAGGTAGTCGGCCAGTGTCTGAAGAGATACAAAGTTCAAAACCTGGTAGTAGATCCGGTAATGACTGCCACCAGCGGCGCCACTCTTCTTGAACCCCAGGCGGTAGAACTGCTGAAGACAGAATTGATCCCCTTAGCTAAGGTAGTGACTCCCAATCTCTTTGAAGCCCAGATCTTAGCAGGCACAAAACCGGTAGAGACCTTAGACGGGATGAAAAGAGCAGCGGAAAGCCTCTGGGAACTGGGACCAGAATTTGTCTTAGTTAAGGGAGGCCACCTGGAGGATCAGGCGGTGGATATCCTATTTGACGGAAACAGATTCAGGGAGTTCAGGGCGGAAAAGGTCTCCCCAGGGATTCACGGCACAGGATGCGTTTTCTCTGCCGCCATAACTGCTGGCTTGTCTCAAGGATGGGATGTTCCAGAGGCAGTTAAGAAAGCCAAGGAGTTCATCACTCAGGCCTTCGGTTCTTCTATCAAGCTGGGAAAGGGGCAGCGAGTCACCAACATCAATCCCCAATCAGCTCTCCGACGGTGATGGTTGTGCCTTTGGAGCAAGTCCCAACGTTTCCCTCACCTTTGCCTCAATCTGGGCTGTGATCTTTGGATTCTCTTTCAGGAATACCTTGGTATTCTCACGCCCCTGTCCCAGTCTCTCTTTTTCGTAAGCGAACCAGGTGCCGCTTTTCTGAACGATGTTATGTTCAACGGCTATATCCAGTAAATCGCCTTCTTTAGAGATTCCTTCTCCGTAGATAATATCAAATTCCGCCATTCTAAAAGGCGGTGCCATCTTGTTTTTTACCGTCTTCACCCTGGTTCTATTGCCCAACACTTGGTCTCCACTCTTGATAGCTCCAATGCGTCTGATATCCAGCCGCACAGATGAATAGAACTTTAGGGCCCGCCCGCCCGTGGTGGTTTCGGGATTGCCAAATTGAAGTCCCCCGATCTTCATCCGAATCTGATTGGTGAAGATTACAGAAGTACGCGACTTATCTATAGAGCCACAGAGTTTCCTCAGTGCCTGGGACATCAATCGTGCCTGTAGTCCCATATGGGAGTCTCCCATTTCCCCTTCTAACTCCGCTCTGGGCACCAATGCAGCCACCGAGTCGATGGCGATTACATCCAATGCCCCGCTGCGAACTAGTGTATCGGTGATCTCCAGCGCTTCTTCGCCATAGTTGGGCTGGGAGATAAGCAGGTTGTCCACATCTACACCCAATTTCTTGGCATAGATTGGATCCAGGGCGTGCTCGGCGTCAATGAAGGCGGCGATGCCGTCTTTTTTCTGCGCCTCGGCAATTATGTGAAGCACTAAGGTGGTTTTGCCTGATGCCTCTGGGCCAAATATCTCGATCACCCTGCCTCTGGGGACTCCCCCAATGCCTAAGGCGGCATCCAGAGTAAGCGACCCGGTGGAGATGATTTCAGCCTTCACCCGAAATCGCTCGTCCCCCAACCTCATTATAGATCCAGTGCCAAACTGCTTTTCTATCTGCGACACTGCCAGCTCTGCCGCTTTTAGTTTCTCGTCATTGGCCATTTTTGTCACTCTCCTTTTCCAAATGGTTTGTGATTTTTAGTGATATTCGGAAAACACCGAATAAATACCCAAACAGCCGAAAAAGTAATCGTGCAGTTCAAATGCAGCCTATTCTCTCAGTAGCCGAGCTTTCCAAAGCTCGCTCTGAGCAGCTGCTGCGAAGTTTGGAAACTTCGGCTACAGGCCAGTTCAACGGTCAAGAGACACGACTAATCTTGCGGATTTGGATCAAAAAAACCGGCAAATCCCCAGAGGAGTGTAGACTGCCCCGGTGGGCCTTAGATCACTCCCCATCACCACGACCTGTTCCACCTCTATCTTTTCGGACTCGAATTCTGTCTTCTCCAGTTTTGAAACAAGCCCACCGATACCCCTCTGGGATCTCACCCTTCCGATGGTTAAATGGGGTGAAAATTCGCGCTCTTCTCGAGTAAAACCTCGCTGAGACAGCCTTTCTTCTAATCCTCTCTGGATTTTTCCCAGACTGTCTGACCCTTCCGCGACTCCAATCCAGATGACTCGAGGGCGCTTAAAGTTAGGAAAGACACCCAGTCCAGAAAAGGAGAGGATGAATGGTTCTATCCCTTGAACCGCCTCTTGGGTTGCCTCTACCACATCATCAATGCGGGCCGCCTGCACATCTCCCAGGAATTTCAGCGTCAAGTGGAGGTTTTCAGGTTTAACCCAACCTACCTTTGCCCCCTCTTTTCGCAGGGGCTGCTCCAGCCGGGCTATCTGTTCTCTCACCGAATCGGTGAGCTCCACGGCAATAAATATGCGGATGAGATCCGCCATGTTAAATTATTCCTTAAAGTATTAATTAACTGAAGGGTAATAGCAATCGATTGCCTGCTCTTCCACCACTGTCACCACTGCCCGCCCTTTCAATTTCCAGCCCTGAAAGGGTGAATTTCGGGATTTAGACTTGAACTTACTGATCTCTACTTTCCATTCCAGTTCGGGGTCGATAATGGTGAGATTGGCTTTCTGCCCTACCTTTATCTCTCCTCCCTTAATCCCCAAGATCCTTGCCGGATTGGTTGACATCAGGGTCACTGCTTCCGACAGTGAGATGATCCCCGGGGTTACCAAATGGGTTAGGACAAGTCCCAGGGTAGTTTCCAGCCCGATGATCCCGAACGGGGCCTGAGAGAAGGGGGCAGCCTTCTCCCCAACTGTGTGAGGGGCGTGGTCTGAGGCTATTACATCGATAGTTCCGTCTGTTAGGCCTTCTTTGATAGCCGCCACATCTTCTGGGGTACGCAAGGGAGGATTCATCTTGGCGTTTGTTCCCGACAGCCGCACTTGTTCCTCGGTTAGGGTGAAATAGTGTGGAGCAGTCTCCGCAGTTATCTTTACTCCTCTTCTTTTGGCCTGGCGGACTGATTCCACCGCCCCGGCGGTGCTTATGTGGGCAATGTGAAGTCTGGCTCCCACATATTCAGCTAAGGCAATGTCCCGGGCCACGCCGACATACTCGGCAATCGATGGAATGCCCTTAAGTCCCAGTGCAGCAGAGACCTCGCCTTCGTTCATTTGACCGCCCTGAGTCAGTGTCTTCTCCTCGGCATGGGAGATGAGCAGGGCAGCCAGTTGTTTTGCCATCTTTAGAGCGGAGAGCATCAATTGGGGATTGCCTACTGGATCACCGTCATCAGAGAAGGCAACGGCACCGGCCTCCAGAAGTCGGGACATATCAGAGAGTTGCTCTCCCGTTCGGCCCTTGGTAATGGCAGCAATAGGATAAACTCTCGCCTTAGCCTCCTGACCCTGGGAAATTATCCATCTCACAAGTTCAGGGGTATCCACAGGAGGCTGAGTGTTGGGCATACAGGCTAAGGCGGTGAACCCTCCGGCGGCGGCTGCTTCACACCCTGACAGAATTGTCTCTTTGGCCTCTCCACCGGGCTGGCGCAGGTGTACATGCATATCTATCAGCCCGGGAAAAACGACCTTGCCTTCCGCCTCGATCACCCTGATGTTCTCCAAATTCCGGGGCCTGGGTTCTTCAACCCTGCTTATTTTCCCCTCTTCGATCAGGATATCTGCTACCCGATCCACAAGGTTGGCGGGGCCAATTATCCTGGCTCCCCTGATCAATAACCTTCTGTTGCCCATCTTGTTTTGAGCCCACCTCCGGAAAATTGAACACTGAAAAACACCGAAAGGCACTGAAATTATATTAGATTATTTTTTCGGTTATTTCGGTGTTCATTCGGTGTTTCCCAAATTTGGGTTTATCCCAGTAAGACCATCTTTAGAAGCGCCATTCTGGTGTAAAGGCCGTTCTTAGCTTGGCGGAAATAGGCGGCTCGAGGATCGGCATCCACCTCCGGCCTGATTTCGTCCACTCGGGGCAGAGGGTGCATAATGATAGCGTCTTTTCTCATAATATCCAATATGCTTTTGTCTATTATGTACTGGCCTTTGGCCTTTTCGTAATCCTCTGTCCTATCGCCGAATCGCTCTTTCTGGATGCGAGTTTGGTAGATTACATCCACCTTAGGAGCTACCGCCTTAAGGTCGCTCTCTTCAGCGAAGCTGACATTGTGTTCCCTTAGGTAGTCCTTGATGTCCTCTTTCATCTTCACCACTTCTGGGGCCACGAAATAGATCTTCACATCATTGTATTTAGCTAAAAGATAACAGAGAGAGCGCACTGTTCGCCCGTTGGCCAGGTCTCCCACCATAGCGATGGAGAATCCCACTAAATGGTCTATCTCCTTTTCTATGGTGTAAAGGTCCAGCAGAGACTGGGTAGGATGCTGACCTGGGCCGTCGCCAGCGTTGATTATGGGAACACTGGAAACACTGGCTGCCCTTTCGGCGGCACCGCTTTCGTAGTGGCGCAGCACAATCACATCGGCGTAGCTGTCCACTATCCGCACAGTGTCTTCTAAGGCTTCTCCCTTGGCAGCAGAGGAGAATTCTCTGGCATTTTCGGTAGTTATCACTTCCCCACCCAGTTTTCGCATAGCCGACTCGAAAGAGAGTCGTGTCCTGGTCGACGGCTCATAGAAAACAGTCGCCATTATCTTGCGCTGCAACATATCAGAACCGCCCTGTTTCACTATCTTCTCCATCTCTTTGGCGGTGGAGAAAACCTCCGCCAGTATGTCCCGGTTGAATTGCTGGGCTCGGATGATGTGAGAGAGTCTCATTTTGCCTCCTTTCTCAGATAAGGATTGAACCCTCGATCTTAAGTTTTTATGTCAAGTTCTTGCGCTGAAAAACAAACTGTGCTGCGTTAAAATTCGAAATCCGAAATACGAAATTTGAAACAATATCGAAATTCAAAACAGCCCAAACCTGAGCCACTATCCGTAAAAACCTCTTGGCTTAGGACATTGGGATTTCGGTCATTGGAATTTGTTTCGGGTTTCGATATTCGAATTTCGGATTTTCTTACCGGCCCCGTAGGGACAGAACATTGTTCTGTCCCTACTTCGTCCCTCGTCGGTCTGTGGCGGACGGACAGAACAATGTTCTGTCCCTACGGGGCTATCTCAAAGTGCCCGGGCAAGAAAGACTTTGTCCGGATAATTCTCCCTTCCGGGTGCGGTTAGGCTGAGGGCGGCGGCTTTGTTCGCGAGGAAGGCACAGACCTCCAGGGGTTTCTCTAATAATAGCCCAGCCAAAAATCCGGCGTCAAATACATCTCCAGCCCCTGTCTTGTCCACCACCTCTGTTTGCTCTGCCGGGGTCTGAATTTCCTGTTCTGTAGAGAGGATATAGGAGCCCTGTTCCGCCAATTTACACGCCACCACTTCTGGGCCGTATTCCAGTAGCTTTCGGCAGCCGGTTTTATGGTGCTCTCCCGTCAGAAGTTCAACCTCTTTTGGAGTTAGAAAAACCACGAAACTGCGCCTCAGAAACGGCAGAAGCTGCTCGAGACCCCTTCGGGCATAAAATTCCCCTGGATCGAAACTGACCTTCAATCCAGGGGGAATATTTTCAATTACCCTCCGTTGAACACAAAAGGGAGTATCTCCGGCAAAAGAACTTAGGTGAAGAAAGCGGGTGTTAGCGATGTATTCCATATCCACTTCGTTGTAGGTCAAGCAGTCATTGCTGTGAGGAAAGATCAACAGTGCCCTTTCACCGCTTTCGCTCAATAAGGAGATACACACGCCTGTTTGTTTCCCCTTTCGAACCTTATTGGTGTCAACTCCTTTCAAACTTTTGAGAAGAAAACTCCCCTCAGGATCATTCCCTATTTTCCCCACATATCCAGTATCAAAACCCATTTGGGAAAGGGCAACTATAGTATTAGCAGCAGAGCCACCACCGCTTTTATCCTCAAGTTTACCTACTTTCCTGACTAATTGCAGAATAGACTCAAGTTGCTCAGTCTCTCCCAGAACTTCAATACCAGGTTGGATATTTCCTGGGAACAAATCCTCTGGTACTCGGTAGATTAAGTCGAGATTTAACGCCCCTAAGCCTACAACATCTTTCATCCCCACTCCGCAATTAGAGGAGTCACGAGTTGGCTGTACAGAGAATATCGAGGGCTGAAGCCCTCTCCCACAACGTCGCCTTGTCAGTGTGCTCGATTAAATATAGCCCTATGGATACTGATTGTCAAGAATTTTCTCTACCTGTAGGGATGGCCTATTTCTCTTTGAGCAGGGAAGCTGCATCTCTGTCTAAATAGAGAAATGCGTTTGGATGTTCTCTCAGTATGGAGGCCGGATGCCGGGGAGAAATCTCCTTCTCCAGGCAGTCTTTCACAGCCTGTGCCTTTCTCTTGTCCGGGACGGTGCAGACAATAGCTTTCGACTTCATAATTTGCCTTATGGACATAGAAATGGCTTGCTTAGGCACATCTTCGAGGCCGACAAACCACCCTTCTCCTAATTGCTGCCGACGACAAGCCTGATCCAATTCTACTACAATGTAGGGATTCTCAGTCTGAAAATCCGCTGGTGGATCATTAAAAGCAAGGTGACCGTTCTCCCCAACACCCACAAAAGCCGCATCAACGACATAGCCAGATATAATTTTATTGAGCCTGTGACACTCTGCCTCAGGGTCTGAAAAATCGCCACAGACCAAATGAACAGTACCAGGATGGACCTTGTTGATTAGTTTCTCCTTCAAATAGTGGCGGAAACTGGCGGGGTGGGATTCTGAAAGTCCCACATATTCATCCAGGTGAAACATAACGGTCTTTGCCCACTCGATTGAGGGAGCGGCGGTGAGATTTTCCAGAAACTCAAACTGCGATGCCCCGGTAGCAACGATAAAAGTGGCTGTGCCTTTTTGGTTTAAAGCTTGCTTCAGCAATTCCGCCGCTTTAGAAGCAGCCGCTTGAGCCATTTGCTGTTTACTCTCAAATACTTGAATCTGCATGAAAACCTCCTCCGTCTTTAAAGGTTGCCGTTTGCTCTCGATAATCTTTTAACCAAAAGCCGCTGAGCTAATACTACTGAGGGCACAATATAGTTTAATTTATCTTGGCTGAACACTTCTCAAATTTTGATGCACTTCCCATATACACTGCAAACAATTTTATGCTCGTCGTAGTAAACCGTCCCACCCTGTTACCTTAGCTTACATCCCCGTTCAAAGAACGGGGCACTACGCTATATTCGAGTAAACAAACCGGCTTCCTTTAAGTGGCTTCTATATCCAACCGGTCAACTGGGCCAGCAGTCGCGAGTATTCTATATAGTTGGGCCAGGAGATATCGGAAGGAACCCCATGATCGCAGCCGGGGATAAACCCGCCTTCCTCCAACAACGGCGGCACCTGTCGCATCAGCTCCCACTGCATTACCTTTCCTCCCTTGGCAATAGCTCGTTTGTCAATTCCGCCCTGGTAAGCCATCTTTTTGCCGTAGAGTCTGCGATACTCGACGATGTCATTGCCTGCAGCTACCTCCATAGGTAGGCAGCAATTTATCCCCGCCTCAATCCAGATGGGGATCAATTCCCCGATGTAACCGTCCGAATCTAACGAAACAATAGGACAGCCACCTTCTTTGAGTTCTGAAACCCAGCGCTGGTAAGTGGGCAGTAGGAATTCTCGCACCATTCGGGGCGAGATCATACTGTGCTCCTTGTAGGCCATATCCTCAGAAATACATATATAATCGAGTTCAACACTCTCCAGAATAGGGGCCAGAGTCCGAGAAACGAAATCAGTCCAGTGGTCGATCATCTCCTGGACGAAATCTGGATCCTCAATCATTAACATACAGAGGTTTTCCAAACCACACCACTCTCGTAACTGCCAGAAAGGTCCGTTGACACCAAGACTGACAACATAGTCCCTTTCCTGTAAGGCTTCACATCTTCGCTTGAAATCTTCTGGAAAACGCCCTGGTGTGTCGGCCAGATAGCGTTTTTTCATCTCTTCCCAGTCCTTTCGATCCTCGACCGGGAATTTGTGCCATTTACGGGTGACAAAATCCTTGGCCGAACGGATATAAGTGTAGTCATAGTCGTCTGATATCTCAGTAATAGCTCCCATCCAGTCCCGGACAATGTAATGGCCGTCTTTGTGTTCTAAAACCTTCTCTTCAAATTGAGGAATCATCTTGAAAGAAACATCTAAGCTCACCTTAGCCTGGGTAGGTCCAGGGTCTACGCCTAAGATTTCCAACAACACTTGGTAGTAGTCTCTTCCCTGGAGCAGTCCTTGCTGGTGCCAGACAGCTAAAGTGGATTCCCGTGGTCCTCCAGGGCTGAGGGGTATCTTGTCCGGGCTACCGAACAGAAGCGCCTCTCGAAATCTTTCCCGGGGTGTCATCACAGCATAAACCTCCTTGTTTTTGGTTGAAGTCTGGGCAAATAGCATAAAATTATCCTCAATATAATAGCAGCAGCATCTACTGGCAAGAAGTAATTACCCCCCCGAACTATGAAAAATAACCCTAAGACTGCATTTTGGAACTCCTCTTTCCTCCACCAGAATGGAACTACAGACATTGACGCCGATAGCAGACCTTGCCAGAGAATGCAGATTTCTATTGACACCGATGGAAATTTAAGTTACATTTAAACAAGCAAAGAAAACAACCTATTGCAAAGACTTTAAGATACAGATGTTTTTTGGGTTATTCCCGGTCGATGTCGTGGATTACTTCTCAACCAACGTGCCATTTAAGAGCTAACCATAAGAAAATAGCCGGGTAGTGCTTTTGTCCTTTTTTGTGCTTGACTTTGGGGGGATAAATGTGTA
>DAOVDP010000074.1 GCA_030669445.1 Candidatus Latescibacterota bacterium
AGCATTTGTCTCCAATCCACCTTATGAATCTCCTTGTTGTCGCATGTTCCGTTTGCTACTACAATGTTAACTAAATAATATTACAGTGATTTGTCATTGCGAGCGCCAGCGAAGCAATCTCAAAACCCACAAATAAAGGGATTGCTTCGTCGCTTCGTTCCTCGCAATGACAGTATGAAGTTTAGTATTACCTTGGAAACGACATGATAGAACATTCAAGAGGGTTCTTATACCCCCGTAAGAAGTTTGGAAAGCTTGCCCCTCAGCTCTTCCAGATCGTCGATCTTTTCCAGTCTACCGTCGACAGCCAAGGAGACAGTGCTGGTTTCCTCTGACACTACTACCATCACCGCGTCTGATTCTTCTGAGAGTCCTATGGCTGCGCGATGTCTCATTCCCGTAGAGGGATTGATAGCGGGATTTTCTGAGATGGGCAACAGGCATTTGGCGGCAGCTATCATTCCTTCCTGGATCACAACTGCACCATCGTGGAGGGGAGTCCTGGGGGTGAAAATGGATGCGAGCAGAGCCGATGAGACCCGGGCGTTGATCTTCACCCCCGTCTCAATAATAGCACCTACACCTACCTCTCTTACCAGCACCATCAGGGCTCCATAATCTTTCTCAGAGAGGATTTTAACCGCATCTACTATCTCGTTTAATATGGGGATTTCCCCTCCCTTGTAGAACAGACGGACGACCCTGCTTTGGCCAATGTGAATGAGTATGCGTCGCAGTTCTGGTTGAAAGAGAATCACAAAGACGATTACCCACACGGTCTGCACTTGAGCAATCAGCAGCGATAGTCCGCTCATTCTCAGCCAGGGGGCGATGATGGATATAAGAACTATAATGAGCAATCCCACCAGCATAGTGGCACCGCGGGTGCCCTTCATCAGCCTGAATAGCTGATAGAAAATATAGGCAACCACCCCGATGTCCAAGATGTCAACCGCCCTGACGGGCAGGAATCCGATACTAAAAAGATCCATTTGGCTTAAGTGTGTCTGCCATTCGAGCCGCCCTGGTCATCTACTCTGCATCGTGGACCCGAACGATATTAGCTCCGGTTACAATCCCTATGGCGACTGCCGCCGCTGTGGTTTTCTAAAACTGGGAAAGGTGAATTATCTTTGGTGATTTCTGAGCATCGAGAAGGCCTCCATTCTGGTTGCCTCCTGTCGCATAATCCCTCGCATAGCCGAGGTTAGGGTAAGCGAACCCGGTTTTTTAACTCCGCGCATTGTCATACACATATGCTCAGCCTCTATGACTACCAGAACTCCCTTTGGCTGGAGTAATTCCCGCAGATAGTCGGCGATTTCGGTGGTCATCCGTTCTTGGAGTTGAGGTCGTTTGGCGAAGGCCTCTACGATCCTCACCAGACTGCTGAATCCGGTAATGCGGTTGTTATCAGGAATATAAGAGATGTGTACCCTTCCAGAGAAAGGCAGCAGGTGATGCTCACACATAGAGTAGAAAGGGACATCCTTTACCATAATCATCTCATCCTGATTCTCTGCAGTGTAAGTTTTTACCTTCCGTTGGGGTGGTTGGGAAAGCCCCTCGAAGATTTCCTCACACATATCCGCCACCCGACGGGGAGTGTCTCTTAGCCCCTCCCGATTAGGATCTTCCCCGATGCCTTCCAGTACCATCTTAATTCCCAGTTCAATCTTCTTCTTGTCCATTTTGTGCCTGACCTTCTCTTTTTGTGGGTGAAGTTCTCTTCGCTTTGGCAGGCTTCCTTTTTGGGGTTGGGTTTCTTAATTTCTTTCCAGCTAATAGCTTATCGATTTGGAAGCCGTCTAAGACCTCATATTCCAATAATGCCTCGGCCAGGACGTGGAGTTTGTCCATATTGTGCTGTAGCAGCTCAGTTGCTCGCTTTTCTGCGTCTTCTACAAACTTGCGTACTTCCTGGTCGATAACCACCGCTGTCTGTTCGCTGTAGTCTCTATGTCTGGCGATCTCCCGGCCCAAGAATATCTCTTCTTCCTTCTTGCCGAAGGTGATGGGTCCCAGCTTATCGCTCATTCCCCATTCGCAGACCATCTTTCGTGCCAGTTGGGTTGCCTGTTCGATGTCGTTACCCGCACCGGTGGTAAGTTCATCAAAGATCAATTCCTCGGCAGCTCTTCCCCCCAGAAGATGGGTGAGCACCCCCAAGCAGTAAGTTTTAGAGTGAGTATGTTTTTCGTCCAAAGGCAGATAGTAGGTGAGTCCCAGTGCCCTGCCTCTGGGGATGATGGTCACCTTGTGGACGGGGTCTGATTCGGGGACAAGTTTTGACATCAGGGCGTGACCCACCTCGTGATAAGCCAAGTGTTTTTTCTCGTCTTCGGATATGAACAGGCTTTTTCTCTCTGCCCCCATCATCACCTTGTCTTTTGCTTCTTCTAAATCGGCCATAGTCACCTTTTTATGGCCTCGGCGGGAGGCCAAGAGGGCGGCCTCATTGACGATATTGGCCAAGTCTGCCCCTGTCAGTCCGGGGGTTCCCTTGGCGATCACATTTAGCCGCACATCCTTAGCCAGGGGGATATTTGGGGTGTGGACTTTAAGGATTTCTTCTCTGCCCCTGAGGTCGGGGCGGTCTAAGATAACCTGACGGTCGAATCTGCCGGGACGCAGCAGAGCCGGGTCCAGCACATCCGGGCGGTTAGTGGCTGCCAGAATGATCACCCCTTCGTTGGACTCAAATCCATCCATCTCCACTAAGAGCTGATTTAAGGTCTGTTCTCTTTCGTCGTGGCCGCCGCCGATGCCTGCCCCTCGGTATCTGCCCACGGCATCGATTTCATCGATGAATATGATGCAGGGTGCATTGCTCTTGCCTTGAATAAACAGGTCTCTTACCCTGGAAGCGCCCACTCCTACAAACATTTCCACAAAATCGGAGCCGCTTATGCTCAGGAAGGGAACATGGGCCTCACCAGCCACTGCCCGGGCCAGAAGCGTTTTACCTATCCCCGGCGGTCCCAACAGCAAAACCCCCTTGGGGATTTTGCCCCCCAGTTTCTGGAATTTGCTAGGATCTTTAAGGAATTCAATTACCTCTGATAACTCCTCCTTGGCCTCGTCCACCCCAGCTACATCATTAAAAGTGACCTTCGGCCGGTCTTGGCTGAGTACCTTGGCCTTGCTTTTCCCAAAGGAGAATACTCCCTTGGGCCCGGCCTGCATCTGCCGAATCAAGAGAAGCCAGATGCCGAAGAAAAGGATAAAGGGCAGCCAGCCTATCAAAAAGCCCGTCCATCCTGTTCTCTTTTTGAACTTGAACTCGACCCCGTATTTCTCCCACTCTTTTTTGATCTCTGTATCTACAGAGCCAAGATTTACCACAATTCTGCTTTCATCGACCAAGACACCGTGAAAATCGGCGTCGGTGATGATCGCCTCCTTAATCTGCCTATCTTTTAACAACTGGAGGTATTCGGTGTAAGTGATCTCTGTCGCCTTAGCAGAGAGGTTGCCCAGATAGCGGGCAATCATAAGGGAGATAAGGAGCAGGAAGAGCCAAATGAGGAGAGTTCTCAGCTTTTTGCCTCCCGCTTTCTGCGTTGGTAGTCTGGGAGGAATGGATTTCTGCCTTCTCTTTCCCCCATTGTCACTTCTGGTTGCCATCTTTTATCACCTTGTTAGCGAAGTTTGTCTCGGCTGTCTGGAACGCAACTATTCAGCCACTAAGGCACAAAGACACAAAGGAAATATGTGAGTTTTAGAGCGTTTTCAGAGAGAGTTTGTTATTTAATCTTGGTGTCTTAGCATCTTTGTGGCTGAGCTGTCACTTTGGAACTGTACTCTCAATATCCGTTGGGTTCTGGGGGTGAGCTTACAGGGGGCATTAATCTCTATTCCTACTACCCACACGACCTTCTCCTGATCAGTCAGAATAGGGACCTCATCTCGCAAGATCCTGGGCATCTTGCGGTCAATAAGCAGATCTTTCACCTTTTTGTGGCCTTTAATGCCCAGAGGTTGGAAGCTATCTCCCGGACGGCGGCTGCGGACCTGAAGCTCGCCGCAGATCGTGTCCAGGTCGAGAAAGGCGGTTTGAGTTTGAGACCCCACCTGGGGGAATTTTTCTCTGAACTGCTCTGCTGTAAGCACTTGAGTGGAGATCTGGGCGTTTAACTCTGGAATCTTTGTCTGTGCTGGAATCCCCACTTTTTTTTGAAAGGGAGGGACTTTGCCCCTTTTCATAATCAGTAAATTGCCGCATCGTTGTGCCCTAAGCTCAGAGGCAATTTGAATCCACCCAGACTCCGAGCCGGCCAGTTGGACAAGCTGTTCTACTTGACCGAATTCAGGATAACCTTCCTTTCCCAGCAGTTGTTGAAGGATATTCCTGAGCACCCTACGTCTCAGACATATATGATAATCTGAAAGCCTGTTAATATCAAGTATTATTTTTCTGTTAGTTTTCTGCTTAACACTTAAAGCGTGAACTTGGGAAGTTTGCTCTTCCAAGAAATAATCTTCATCTCGGAGTATCTCAGCGGTTCGAGCCAACGTGGTGACGATATCTGGATTGTAGTTTTTTCTAAGCAGAGGCAGAAGCTGGTGTCTGATTCTATTGCGGGTATAAGAGAGGTCGGCATTTGAGGAGTCGCATCGAAAGCTCAGGCCGCGTTGAGTCAAGTATTCTTCTATCTGTTTGCGGGATGTCCCCAGAAGTGGCCTGACGAAAAGCCCATCCCGTACCGAGGGAATACCTAACAGCCCTCTTCTGCCTGCCCCTCGAAGTAAGCGAAAGAGGACAGTTTCAGCCTGGTCGTCTAAATTGTGAGCAGTGGCAATCTTGGTTGCTCCTACTCCTTTAGCAACCTCCTGTAAGAACAGGTATCTGACCTCTCTGGCTCCTTCTTCCTGGGAAAGTCCCCGTTTGCGGATAAACTCTGGCACATCGCGTCCCTCTACAGTGGCGGCAAGGCCTAACCTCGAGGCTAACTGGCGCACAAATTCGGCATCTGCATCTGACTGAGTCCCCCGGAGCCGGTGGTTTAAGTGGGCCACATGAAGTTCTATCCCTAATTGGTCTTTAAGTTGAAGCAGCACATCCAGCAGGGCCACAGAGTCCGGTCCGCCAGAGACCGCTACTACCGCCTTGTCTCCAGTTATGAACATCTTTTGCTGGCAGATGAAATGTAAGACCTCATCGACAAAGTTCATCTTTTCCCTGGAAACAAAAAGACCCTTCCATTAGGTTAGAAAGGTCGAGGGTAACAGTCTGTTTTTTCCTTTGGTGGACATACTTCTGAGATTAGTAGCGGTGGAGGGACTCGAACCCCCGACACGAGGATTATGATTCCTCTGCTCTAACCAACTGAGCTACACCGCCACGATTGTTTAAAGGTAAGAGGAAAATTCTATTTTGTCAAGAAAAAAATAGCTTATCTTAGGGCTATCTTTTCTTATTGACAAAGCAGACGATGAAAGTTAGATTATAGTCAAAATCAGGATACTATGGAACAATAAACATAAGATCTTTAACTTCGAAACTAAGAGGAGGAAAAATGACTGCGGCAGAGATAGAAAAAAAGATTGAGGCGATTCAGACACCACCAGTGAATATAGTGGCTGCCGCTTTTTCCGGAGGTCTTGATTCCAGCCTGAGCATCGAGCTTCTGCGGAGAAAATATAAGGCCAAAGAAATCGTTCCTATTACTGTGGATATCGGACAGGGCGACGAAGAGATAGAGCAGAGCAAACTTCACGCCAGGGCTCTGGGGATTGAGCCCATTTTCGTTGATGTGAAAGAGGAGTTCGCCAGTCAGTGGGTAAGTATGGCTATAAAGGCCAATTCCGATTACGAGGGCTACCCGGTTTCCACTTCGATGACCAGGCAGCTCATCGCCCGCAAGGTGGCCGAGAAAGCGGTGGAACTGGGCTGCGATGCTTTGATTGAGGGAAGCAGCGGCAAGGGTAACGACCAGTACCGAATGCACAATGTCTTCACTATGTTTGCTCCTGGGCTGGAGATTTTGGTGCCGGTGCGAGATTTCGATCTAACCCGGGGAGAGGAAGAGTTGCTGTGCAAGGCCTGGGGTATACCGGTGACAGAAACCCTAACCGGCGGCGACGACAAGACTATGTGGTGCCGCTCCATCGCCAGCGGAGCCATCGATCTTAATCAGGAACTGCCCGAGGATATCTGGATGTGGCTGGTGGTACCGGAGAAGGCCAAGGACCAACCTACCACCATTGAAATAGAGTTCGCCGAGGGTCTCCCGGTCAGCTTGAACGGGAAACAGATGCCACTTGCAGAGCTTGTCCTCCAATTGAATGTGATCGGCGGAGAAAACGGCATCGGTCGCATAGATATGTTCGAGGATGG
>DAOVDP010000181.1 GCA_030669445.1 Candidatus Latescibacterota bacterium
CTCGGCCTGATTCTGCTTGCCTTAAGCATCTGGATTATGTATGACCTGATTGCTTATATAAGAGGAGGATTTCTGGCCGCAAGAGTGGTAGCAGAGGGAGAAAAAGTCTGGGCAGCGGGATTCCTGGGACATCAAATGGCCGAGGGAATGTTCAGTTTTATGGGGCTGCCCTGTTTAGTTTTACCACCCCTGCTGTTTCTGTGGGGATGGAATCGCCTCCGGGGTCAGAGAATAAGGAAATTAGCATTCAAGACCGTAACTGTCCTGGTCTTGGTTCTACTCTTCTCTGCTGTCTGCGGGTTACTTCAACGAGAACAATCTGTAAGGCTGTACAGATTAAGCGGTTGGCTGGGGGTGATGCTGGCACCCCGGGTGCTTATCCCCTACTTAGGCCAGGTTGGCTCCTGGATTCTGGTTGTCACGGCGTTTCTGTTAACAGCAGTTTTATCAACCTCTATCCGTCCCTTCCGATTCTCTGTCTCTGTTCCCAGTCCAGGCAAGAAGAGGGCTAAGAAGCCAAAAGCACCCAGGATAGCGGCCACAAAAAGGCAGAAGGTGGCAGTGCCTTCGCAGATAGACTTTCCCAAGCCCCAGATAGTAGAACCGGAAGTGGAACAAGAAGAGGCAGAACAGGAATCGTTCCGTTTGCCCGAGAGGGAGCCGGAGATGTTCTACCAAAGACCTTCCACTTCCCTGCTCGATAAGGCTCCAAATCAGAGAACCTATCAGAGCAGAGAGGAATTGTTGATGAATGCTGAGAGATTGGAACTGAGCTTGGCCAATTTCCAGGTGGAAGGAAAAGTGGCGCAGGTGAGTCCTGGTCCGATAGTCACCAGGTATGAACTGAAACCTGCTCCCGGAGTTAAGGTGAACCGCATTATCTCTCTGGCCGATGATTTAGCTATGGCGATGAAGGCCCGCCGGATCAGAATCTTAGCCCCTATTCCAGGCAAAGACGCTGTGGGCATCGAAATCCCTAACCTCAAACCTTCGGTTGTCTGCTTGCGGGAGCTCCTGGAGTCAGATAGATTTCAATCTTCCCAATCGAAGCTCACCCTTGCCTTGGGCAAGACAATCTCCGGCGAGCCGTTCTGTGCGGACTTAGCCACAATGCCCCATTTGCTCATCGCCGGGGCCACCGGCTCAGGCAAGAGCGTAGCCATCCACGCAATGATAACCAGCGTCCTGTTCAAGGCCACCCCTGATGAGGTCAGATTCATTATGGTAGACCCAAAGATGCTGGAGCTCTCCGTCTACAACGAAATTCCTCACCTTCTCACTCCAGTGGTCACAGAGACAAAGAAGGCTTCGGAGGTGCTGCGCTGGGCAGTAGCTCAAATGGAAGAAAGATATAGAAGTCTGGCTCAAATCAAGGTGAGGGATATCAATGAGTACAACAGAAAGGTGATCCGGACTGAACCCGCTGAAGAAAATCCCGCTCCCCTACCCTACATTGTGGTGGTTATTGACGAGTTAGCAGACCTGATGCTTCTCTCCAACGAGATCGAGCAGTCTCTGGTGCGACTGGCACAGATGGCAAGAGCGGTAGGTATCCACTTAATATTGGCTACTCAACGCCCATCGGTAGATGTGATCACCGGACTAATTAAGGCCAATTTCCCCTCCAGGATCTCCCTTCAGGTGGCCTCAAAGGTGGATTCACGCACTATCTTAGATGTCAACGGCGCTGAAAAGCTCCTGGGTAACGGGGATATGCTCTTTCTTCCCGTGGGACACTCTGACTCCATCAGAATTCACGGTGCCTACATCTGCAGAGAGGAGACCGAACGGCTGGTCGAGTTTTTGAAACAACACCAGACCCAGGAGAAACCCGAACTTCCAGAAAGAGAGATTCTAATCCAAGAAGAGCCAGAAGTTGATTTTGAGCAGGACAGTCAAGGGCGGGATAAGCTATTTGACGAGGCGATGAGATTGATCATCCTGCACCAGCAGGGCTCGATCTCGCTCCTGCAGAGACGGCTCAAGATAGGATATGCCCGGGCAGCAAGGTTGATTGACCAGTTAGAGGCTGCCGGGATCGTTGGCCCCTTCGACGGCAGCAAGGCCCGGGAAGTGTTGGTAGACGAAAGTTACTTGGAGAAAAAATGGGGGCAAGACTCCCCAGAGTGAAAATGGTTAAGTCAGCCTAAAATGGCCCAGGAATTCCTACTCTTCCAGGGCCATTGCCATTTTGGTTACCTGAAGAAAATGACGATCACGCAAATAAGAACCGCCGTGGCAATCAGGAGAAACTTACTTGGACAAAGCGGCCAGGGACTTTTATCGTGATTGGTGTATATGAAGTTGGCGTAAGCCGATTTAGGCGAACGAAGTGAGCCGTATAGACCATGTTAAGGCTTAGAAATACTCTTGTAAGTCGGTTACCAATAAGGATATTGATTCTTCAACTTCTTCATACATCATTTCATCTTCAAGTTTATGTTCAACGAATAACGAAATGCGCTTCAGCCGCGGCGGCGAAGAATCTCCAACTGCGGTCGCTAAGAACCATGCCGCCGTCGGCTGTGAGCGCTAGTGCCCTGTAAAGTAAGATATGTTACATTTTTCGGTTGTCATTCTGAGAGAGCGAAGCGACCGAAGAATCTGAGATTCTTCGCCCGTCAGCTGACGGGCTCAGAATGACACACAAAGTGGTGGTGAGCAAATACTTT
>DAOVDP010000087.1 GCA_030669445.1 Candidatus Latescibacterota bacterium
CAAACCGTATGGTGACCATGGATTTCATTATGATGCTATGCTGAATCACCCGGAAATTTTCGATGTAGTTGCCCACCCCATAGGCAGCCATAAGCTAAAGGAAAGTATTGCACCTAACGACTTTTTGTGGGGGAATACCACATTCTGGGAAGAGTCAGAGTTTAACAATGTCGAAGGAGCAGCAAAAAAGGGTGCCGGAATAATTAAGCTGGGTTTGAGCAGTGGCTTCTTCGGCTGCCTGATGACCCACGAGCAGCGCATTGCCACTCTATCGGCAAACGAATTTGAGGAGACATTGCGGAGAATTGACTCGTCACTTTCGGACTGTGAAAAAATCTTTGCCTCCTACGATGAAATTGCCGAGTACTTCTATAACCACAGCCAATCAAAGCTAAAGGAGGTGAAAATAGAAGGAAGCAAAATTTCTTGCTGGCTGAGCGGCGAAAGTGCTATTCCCTTGAAACTCTTTATCTTTAGAGAAGAGAAAGATGAAATCAGAAGAGGACCTCATACTATTCCTCCCTTTTCCGGGGAGGTTGAGGTCGTTTTGTAGAAACATCTTCAGAAAAACGAAAGGAGAAAATAATGGAGAAAGAGAAGAAAGCTAAATCAGATTTCCGGTATGCCACCGGAGACGTCAAGGTTCCCTGGGCTGCCATCGGGGAGAATGTGAATATAGATGACGTGGTAGAAGTCATCAGATTTCTTATTCCGACCGGGGAGGATACAGTAAGGTACAATGAGCGATTTCTCGGTGTAGAAGAGGAAATCAAGAAGCTGCGGGAGACGTCCAGGTATGCTACTAAGTTGTCGTTGGCGGATAAGGTGAAGGAATTGGAAGAAGAGGTGAAGGAGTTTTTGGGGGTCAAGTATGCCTGCTTCGTGACCAATGCGACGGCGGGCTTTGGGATTGGACTCAAGTTCTCCGGCGTGAAGCCCGGAGATGAGGTGATTACTCCCGCCATCACCTTTTGTTCTACGATCTCTCCCGCTTTGGAAATGGGCGCAAAGGTGGTATTGGCTGATGTTGATCCTCGAACATTGAATATCGACCCTGAGGATGTAGCCAGGAAGATAACCAGCAAGACTAAGGTGATTATGCCGGTTTATATCGGCGGATACCCCCCTGATATGGACGCAATCATGAGATTGGCCGAAGAAAACGATATTGCAGTCGTTGAGGATGCTGCTCACGCCTTTGGGGGAAGTTACAAAGGCAAAATGAGTGGAACAATAGGACATTTTGGCTCATATAGTTTCCACGAGGTGAAGAATGTGAATGCTCTGGGCGAAGGGGGAATTGTGGTTACCAATGAGCCATGCGGCGAGGACTTTCCTAAAGCGCGTTTTGTTGGTTTTGATATCGCTCATCCCATCGAGAAATGGCTCTATGATGTAGTAGCGTTGAAAGGAAAGGGCGGCTACTACTCGGCGGCTGGAAATCACTCTTCCACCGAGATTCAGGCGGTGGTTTTACTCAGTCAGATGAAGAGACTGACAGACATTATTGAGATTAGAAAGAAAAATGCAGAATACTTAAACAGCAGATTTGAAGGAGTAGAAGGAATTGTCCCATGTCCCCTGGATACTGATGAAATAAAGAGCACGTACCATCTGTATCTCTTCCAACTTGATCCTGACAGGTTAAGAGGAGATATCCAGGATTTCAAGAAAGGACTGGGTGAGAGAGGAGTAACTCAGGTCCCCCACTTTGCTCCGCTGTATCGTTTCTCTTATATGAAGCAGCTCGGATACGATACAGAGGCCATTCGAAGAAGCTGTCCAAATGCCGAAGAAGTCTTCCTACATAGATTCACCCATCTGCCCCTGTATCCGTTGACGCAAGAGCAGCTTGAATATATGGCGGATAATGTTATTGAAGTAGTGAAGGAGATGAGAAAATGATTATAGGAGTCCCTAAAGAAATTAAAGAAGAAGAATATCGGGTGGGTCTTTTACCAGATGGAGTTTCTATCCTAAGGAAAAGAGGACATTCTGTTCTAGTAGAGAAAGGCGCGGGAGAAGGGGCAGGTATTAAAGATGAGGAGTACGCAAAGAGGGGCGCTGAGATTGTTCTCTCAGCCAAGGAGATATTCCAGAGAGCAGATTTGATCGTTAAGGTTAAAGAGCCTCAATCTTCTGAATATAACCTTTTACAAGAGGGGCAGATTCTGTTCACCTATTTTCACTTTGCTTCCAGCCGGTCGATGACCGAGACTCTCTTGAAGAGGAAGATCACTGCTGTTGCTTATGAGATGGTAGAAGAAGATGGAGTTTTACCGTTACTTTTGCCAATGAGTGAGATCGCAGGCAGACTTGCTCCCCAGGAAGGAGCAAAATATTTAGAAAAAGAATATGGAGGAAAAGGGGTCTTGCTAAGTGGAGCAACCGGAGTATCCCCAGCCAGGGTGGTTGTTATTGGTGGAGGAACCGTGGGCCTAAATAGCGCCATCATATCCTCTGGTATGGGAGCGGAAGTATATATTCTGGACATTAACCTTGATAGACTTCGCTATCTCAGGAATATTTTGCCTTCAAATGTAAAACTCCTCTATTCTGATTCGGAGAGCCTGAGAAAGGTCCTAAAAGAAGCTGATTTGGTTATCGGAGCGGTCCTTATTCCTGGAACCAAGGCTCCTATTCTGCTCACAGAAGAAGACCTCAGAATAATGGAGAAAGGCACGGTTTTGGTTGATGTCTCAATAGACCAGGGAGGTTGTTTCCAGACAAGCAAGCCGACTACTCATAAAAATCCAGTTTATCTAAAGGATGGAATTGTCCATTATTGTGTGGCAAATATTCCCTCAGCAGTAGCTAAAACGTCGACTTATGCGCTTTGTTATGCCACTTTCCCCTATCTTTTATCCTTGACTGAGAAAGGAATAAAAGCAAAGGAAGAAAATTCAGCCTTAAAGAAAGGACTCTGTTTGCACAAAGGTAAAATAACCAACCCCGTCATCTCAGAAGTATTTAGAGACTAAAAAGATTCTGTCGAAAAATAGGATTGCTGAATGTCGAAGACAATCCTTATCGTAGGGACAGAACACTGTTCTGTCCCTACTGAGGCCAGTTTACGCATCTAAGATTTGTATTCAGATTCAGTGGGGTGCGGTCAGGTGATCTGCGAGATTCTATTTTTCGACAGAATCCAAAGACGGAAAGATCAGGAAAAACTGTCCCTCAAGAATCTCTGAGGTGAAAGTGGAGATCTTTCAACAAAAAACAGGTTCATTTCTCTCCAGGCATACTATATCAATCTTGCTCTCACGGAGAAAATGAGCCTGTTATCTATAAGGAAATTCTTGATATTAGGATCCCGGGTGAAATTTCACACGGTCATAATTTCCTCTTCCTTCTTTTTTAAAAGGTCATCTATCTCTTCGATAAATTCGTCGGTTAAATCCTGCACCTTTTCCATAAGTCTATGACTATCATCTTCGGACAGCTCTGCTGATTTTTCCTGCTTCTTTAATGTATCGTTTGCCTCCCGCCTGATATTCCGAATTTCAACCCGACTGTCTTCAGCCAATCGCTTTACTACCCGGACCAGTTCTTTTCGGCGTTCTTCTGTCAGAGAGGGGATTTGCAGCCGGATAATAGAGCCATCGTTAGAGGGTGTAAGTCCCAGATCCGATGCCAGGATGCTTTTCTCAATCTTGGGCAACATCTCTTTATCCCACGGCTGGATAGTGATCAGACTTACCTCAGGTGCGCCTATGCTGGCAACCTGATTTAAAGGAAGCAGACTGCCGTAGCAGTCCACTCTGATTTTGTCCAACAAGGAAACATTGGCCTTTCCTGTTCGGACGGAGGCCATCTGCTGGCCCAGTGATTGCAAAGCTTTCTGCATCTTCTCCTTCACTGTTGAAACAATCTTTTCATCCATCGCTCTCCTCCACCAGGGTTCCGATATGTTCGCCTGTTAGTATCCTGGTTAGATTTCCCCTCTTGGTTATATTGAAGACTATGATAGGCAACTTATTGTCTTTACAGAAAGATATCGCGGCAGCATCCATTACCTTCAGTCCTCTGTTTAACGCATCGATATACCCAATACGGTCGAATTTTCGAGCCGAAGGTTGCTTTTGAGGATCGGCGTCGTAGACACCATCAACCTTGGTGCCTTTCAAGATAATCTCTGCTCCTATTTCTGCGGCTCGCAAACAAGCAGCGGTGTCGGTAGTGAAGTAGGGATTTCCGGTGCCAGCGGCGAAGATTACCACCTGGTCTTCCTCCAAGTGACGCACTGCATCTCTTCTAACAAATAGGTCAGCTATCTTTCCCATTTCAATAGCCGTTTGAACTCTGGCATAGTTTCCCAGCTTTTGCAGGGCCTCCTGAAGGATCAGAGAGTTAATCACTGTTGCCAACATACCTATATAATCTGCAGAAACCCGATCCATCCCCTTGATGCTGGCCTTAACCCCCCGGAAGATATTACCTGCCCCAACTACTATGCCAATCTGAACCCCCATTCTCTGAACCTCGCAGATCTGCTCAGCCATTTCCCTAACCACTTCCGGATCAGTCCCGTAGCTCGATTGCCCCGCTAACACTTCACCACTGAGCTTTAGTAAGATCCTTTTGTACTTGGGTTGCTGCATAGCCCCTGCCTTGGTAAATTACTCTTCACCTAATCTGTAGCGAACAAAGCGTCTAATAGAAATGTTCTCACCCACATTAGCAATGGTCTGGGTAAGAAGATCCTTCACAAAAGTATTAGGATCCTTTATGAAAGGTTGCTCTGAGAGACATACCTCTTGGAAAAACTTCTCTAACCTCCCGTCTATGATTCTTTGGATAGCTCTTTCTGGTTTTCCTTGCGCCTGTTTTTTGTAGATCTGTTTCTCTCTCTCCACTATCTCAGCCGAAATATCTTCTTTTTTGATGACTAAGGGATTAGCCGCTGCTATTTGCATTGCAATATTTTTGACAAAACCTTGAAACTCCTCAGTGCGAGCGACAAAGTCTGTTTCACAATTGATCTCGACTAATACTCCCAATTTGCTGCCAGGGTGAATATAGGAGGCTATTATTCCTTCCTTGGTTATTCGGCCTGTTCGCTTGCTGGCTACTGAGATGCCTTGTTCTCTGAGCAGCCTGACTGCCTTATCAAAATCTCCTCCAGAAGTAGTGAGCGCCTTTTTACAGTCCATTATCCCGGCGCCGGTTTTCTTGCGGAGCTTCTGAACCATTTCGGCGGTAACTACCATATATTTAATCCTTTCGTTTTTGGTCCATTACAATTTTGATTCAGTCGTAAAAAGTCCTTGCTATTGATTTTCAACGCAAAGACGCCAAGACGCCAAGACGCAAAGAAAGAAGATATTCTTAATAATCAGATAATTATATGCCTTGTTTTTCTCTGCGTCTTTGCGTCTCTGCGTTAGATTTTAGACTTTTTACGAATAGATCAACTTTATGAACCTTGCTGACTAACAGTTGTGACTTCCACTTTTGCCTGCTCTTTCGTCTCTTCTGGTGCCTCAACTTTTTCTGCTGCCTGTTTTTTACCTTCTAAGACAGCATCTGCGATTGATCGGGTGATCAATCTGACTGAGCGGGTAGCATCGTCATTACCGGGGATCGGGAAATCCACTACAGTGGGATCGCAGTTGGTATCCAGAATCGCTACTACAGGAATGTCCAACCGG
>DAOVDP010000093.1 GCA_030669445.1 Candidatus Latescibacterota bacterium
GGATCCCTGTCGGCACTCTCCAAATAACCTTTTCTTACTTTGCGGTGAAAGGTGGAGCCTTCACTCTCTAAACGGTCTTTGCTCGCTTTTCTCTGTATGGCCACCTGCGGTGGGATGTCGATTAAGAAAGTGAGCTGTGGAGTTAACCCCCCGGTAGCTACTTGGTTAAGCTGATGTATTAGTTTTTGGTTCAATCCTCGACCATAGCCCTGATAGGCCAAGGTAGAATCTGTGTAACGGTCGCAGACCACGATTTTCCCCTGTTGGATGGCGGGGCGAATCAGCTCTTCGGTGTGCTGGGCCCGACTGGCCAGATAAAGAAAAAGCTCGGTCAGCCAGATCATCTGGCTGTTTTCCCTGTTCAAAAGCAGGTGACGGATCTTCTCCCCGATTTCTGTTCCCCCTGGTTCGTGAGTGAAAATAACCGGGTAGCCTGCCTCTCTTAAGCCCTCAACCAAAAGTCCTGCCTGAGTGGTTTTTCCACAACAATCGATACCTTCAAATGTTATGAACATCTACTTCCCCATCAAAGAATAGGGAAATAGAAAACGGTGCTGCCTGAAGTTATTTCGTCTGCAGGCAAGCTCCTCAGATGGCTTTGAGTAAATCGCCCAAGACTTTAGCACTTGAGTTTGCCCCCGTTCTCTATTTCCCCATTTTTTACTTTTTGTTACTGGAGAAGTTTTTTCCCTTCTCCCTGAGGCCTAGAACTGATCAGGTCCCCTTTGGCTTTTTCTCTGCGCCTTTTTTCTGGTACTTGATGATGAATTCTTCTACCCGTTCTCTGGCCTCTGAGTCGCTGTATTGTTTAGGAGGTGACTTCTTGAAGTAGGCCGATGCGGCCTCTAATGCCCCCTTTACTCCGTTATCCAGAGCCAGTTTACAGCACCTTATGGCGTCGATAACTACCCCGGCGGAGTTAGGAGAATCCCAAACCTCTAATTTCAGCTCTAAGTTCAGAGGGACATCCCCGAAGGTTCTTCCCTCCATTCGGAGGTGGCACCATTTTCTGTCTTCCAGCCAGGGGATGTAATCACTGGGGCCGATATGGATATTATCTGCTCCGATGTCGTAATCCAGTTGGGAGGTTACCGCCTGGGTCTTGCTGATCTTCTTAGATTCCAGCCGAGAACGCTCCAGCATATTGAGGAAGTCGGTGTTACCACCCACATTAAGCTGGCTAGTGCGTTCAAGTCGTACCCCTCTTTGTCTGAACAGCCAGGTAAGGACCCGATGCACAATGGTTGCCCCCACCTGAGATTTTATGTCATCGCCTATCAGGGGCAGTCCCCGCTCTTCAAAGCGTTTTCGCCAGTAAGCTTGACTGGCTATGAACACGGGGATACAGTTGATGAAACCACACCCAGCCTCAAGCACCTGTTCGACATACCATTTCGTAGCCTCTTCGCTTCCCACCGGCAGGTAGTTGATTACCACATCGGTCTTTGTCTCTTTCAGGATGCCCACTATGTCATCTGTTGACCCGGGGGCCTTTTTAATTATCTCGGAGAGATATTTCCCCAGGCCATCGTGGGTCATTCCCCGGTGCACTTTCACTCCTAAGTTGGGCACATCGGAGAATTTGTAAGTGTTATTCGGATAAGTGAAGATGGCCTTGCTTAAATCTTTTCCGACCTTGTTTTTATCAATATCAAAGGCGGCTACAAACTGGATATCGCGCACATGGTATCCGCCTAAATTGACATGCATCAACCCAGGGACAAAATCGGTCTCTTTGGCGTTTTTGTAGAACTCTACCCCCTGTATCAATGAAGAGGCACAGTTGCCAACACCAATAATGGCCACATTTATCTTGCTCATTAAATCCTCCTTTCTAAGGGTTTTTGGTTAACTTAGCTGTTTTTCTTCGCCGGGAAGCAAGGGTAGCCACTGAAAACGATGGCAGGAATCACCCGCTACTTCGCGTTTAAGGTCAGAATTCAGCTGCCGGCGAATCCGATCGGCTGCAATGATTGGTTAGGAGCAGTGTATCAATTGTTCATCAGCTAATCTCAATACTTCCTCTTCCATCGCTTCTGAAATCCTAAACTTTGCGGATTTGAGTTTTTCTAATACAGCCCTCACAGAATTTATAATCCCCTCCTGTTTAGCCTTCAAGATAACACCCAATAATCCAGTGAATTTCAAATCCAAATTTTGGGCTACCTTCCTTGCTTTTCGATCATCCAATATCATCAAACTATCTTCAATCTCGAGAGAAAGGGCCATTGTACTAGCTTCTCCCAAGTCTACCAAATTATTCAACATCTGCAGGTACTTTCTGTCTGAAACTTCCTTAATCTCAATCCAATCCGCTAAACTTCTGCCAAACTCATCAAAAACTTCTTCAGTGATATAGATTCTTCCATAAAGCTCTCTCAATATAAACATCATACCAATATTATCCAAAGTAATCAAACAACTCGAATTGGAAATCACATTAGGCATGTTTAAAATCCTTCTCTATTTCTTCTACATCATAATTAAAAAGCGAAACCCCATAATCACCAAGCAATTCCATAAAGGTTCGTTTGGAAACTCCGGCTAAGTCCGCGGCTTGTCCAAGGGAGAGTTTTCCTTCTTCATATAATTTTGAGGCTAAGATTAGGGTCAACTCTCTTGGCTCAACATCCACAAAGTCTGGTATGCTGATTTGTATCGTCTGCATGATGAATTATCCTCCTTACCTCTGATTTCTTTGATATTCAAATTGGATCAACAACAAAGCGTTCTTCGAGTTCCATACCACCACCACCACCACTGCCCCTAACCCATATTAGACGACCTAAAAGAAATGTCAAATACGTCAGATTATGACGTATAAAACGCCAAGAGATTTCGGAAAAAGGTCGCCATAAT
Organism: Candidatus Latescibacterota bacterium; assembly: GCA_030669445.1. Classification (GTDB taxonomy): domain Bacteria; phylum Latescibacterota; class MVCY01; order MVCY01; family MVCY01; genus MVCY01. The sequence continues at coordinate 2,860 of DAOVDP010000093.1, forward strand.
AGATTAATTAATAAGATATAACAGTTCAAAAGCAAAAAATAAACTACCAGGTTTATGCACCAGCAAATGTCGCATAAGACCACAATGCGGTTGGGCTTCGGCAATACTGAGGGTTGGCGTAGCTACAGAAAATCAGCCGGGCTTTTGACACCCATACCGCCTCGCTTGAGCACGTGGGTGTAAATCATCGTCGTGCTTACATCTTTGTGCCCTAACAACTCCTGGACAGTACGGATGTCATGTCCAGCTTCCAGCAAATGCGTGGCAAAGGAGTGCCTGAAGGTGTGACAGCTTGCATGTTTGTTGATTCCAGCCTTTCGTATTGCCGCCTTGACTGCCCTCTGCAAAACCTTCTCACCAAGGTGATGCCGTCGCTTTGCTCCAGAACGTGGATCAATAGATAATTGTGAGGCCGGGAATACATACTGCCATCCCCACTCATGGTTAACATTGGGATATTTTCTCTCCAACGCGTAGGACAAATAGACGGTTCCATATCCATTTTTTAGATCTGCTTCATGAACCTCTTTTACTCTTTTCAAATGTTCCTTCAATGGTCTTTTCACGTTTTGGGGCAACATCGTCCCCCGATCCCTTTCGCCTTTCGCATCTCTCACCATAATCTGATTATAATTGAAGTCAACGTCCTTTACCCGCAACCGAAAACACTCCATCAGTCGCAAGCCTGAGCCGTAAAGCAGCATAGCCATAATCCAATTGGTCCCAGAAAGCTGATTTAATACGGCCTTGGCCTCTTCCCCGGTAAACACAACGGGCAATCGCTTCGGTTTCTTCGCCCAAGCCACGTCTGGGTCCAACTCTCCCTATCCTGAAGCTCTGGTGTCTTCCTTTTCCAGGTTCAGGGGCTTTGTCTTCGTCCAGACATGGTATATCCTCTCGACGACCGTATAGTTGGCCAGCACAGCCAATATCCAGATTGCCACTGTCAGACCGATTCTTCCGAAAAGGGCTCCTAAGGCCACTGCCAAGGTGCGTTGGGTTCTTTGCATCAGACCGCCCTGGCACTCGATTCCCAGCCCTTCGGCCCGGGCGCGCACATAACTCACTAATAGAGAACCTGCCAGGGCAAACAACAGGGCCATTTTGGTTAATATCCCACCCGTGCGTACCAGATAGAAAGCGATGCCGAAGAAGATAAACGCCTCGGAGTAACGGTCTAAAGTTGAATCCAACAGGGCGCCGAACCGTGTTCCTCTGTTAGCTGCCCGGGCAACTTGTCCGTCGAGGACATCGCAAAGCCCTGCCAGCAGCACGAGAATACCAACCCAGGGAAACCACCCCACGGCAAAGGCTAAAGCGGCCCCGATGCTTAACAACAACCCCAAGCCAGTGAAGAGATCGGGCCGCAGCCCGAGGTTGGCAAGTAATTCCACCAGAGGTCTCACGAAGCGGGCAAAACCCTCTTTTAGGTTGCCGTTGAACATCATTTCCCGGCTGAATAACCTGGAGAAGAACATCCCTAATCTCACAAGAAGAAATACCTCCTTAGTCTATAGGATCCGTCCGATCGATTTTCTCCACTCCTCTGACAACCAGGACAAACTCTCCCCGAGGTTTCTTATCTTTGAACTGCTCGATAATCTGGCTCAATTTACCTCTGAGGGTTTCTTCGAACCTTTTAGTCAACTCTCTGCAGAGGCAGACCTCTCTGTCTCCCAGAATCTGGTAGGCATCGGTCAGCAACTGCAAAATTCGGTGGGGCGATTCGAAAAGCAGGACAGTTCTGTTTTCTTGGTTCAGTTCCTGCAGCCGCTTCCTTCTTCGGGATTTTCTGGCAGGCAGAAATCCTTCAAACACAAATCGATCAGTGGGCAAACCCGAGACCACCAAGGCAGCCATTGGTGCCGAAACTCCCGGGATGGGAATCGCTGGGATCTGATTCTCTAAGGTATGTTTCACCAGGAAATAAGCAGGGTCAGAGATCCCCGGAGTCCCAGCATCGGAGACTACAGCAACCGATTGGCCAGAAAGTATTTGGCGAATCAAAAGGGGAGTCTTCCTCTCCTTATTGTGATCGTGGTAGCTGGTGACACGGGGGCCTTTGATCTGGTAGTGAGCCAGCAATTGTCTGCTGCGACGAGTGTCCTCGGCAGCGATGATATTCACCTCTTTAAGCACCCTCAGGGCACGAAGTGTTATGTCCTCTAAGTTGCCAATGGGAGTGCTTACAATGTAGAGCTGCCCGTTTTTCTGCCCCACGCTTCTTCCCTCTCTGCTTTCGGGGTTTAAATCCTTAAAGCTGAATATAACATAGAATCTTCCCCTTAGCAAGAGAAAAATTCCTCCAGGATGGCGAAGGAGTTATCAACAGAAATTAACAGGAAGACAGTAAGGAGAAATACTCGATTTAAATCTGACAAGAACCAAAGCCACTCTTTTCTCCAAAGAGAGAAAATGTGAATAACCTCTTTAAAATGTGGATAACTTCCGCGGCGGCACAAGATAACTACTTGTTATTTCTGTTAATAGAAATCACAATAACCAGAGCCCTTTTTTGTGGAAAACCTACTCAAAT
>DAOVDP010000141.1 GCA_030669445.1 Candidatus Latescibacterota bacterium
CCGAGTTGGTATAGCCAACCAGGGCAACCCTGAACATACTGGACCTTCTTTTCCGCTGAGTTTTTCTGCTCTTTTCAATCCGGTTGAGTGCTCGACGGAGATTGGTTATTCTGTTTTGGACCTGTCTTCGGTCGACCTCCAGCTGAGTCTCCCCTGGTCCTCGGACACCGATTCCGCCCACCTGGCGGGATAGGTGGCTCCACTGTCTGGTGAGTCGGGGCAGAAGATATTGTAACTGGGCCAGCTCCACTTGAATCTTCGCCTCTTTGCTGCGGGCCCGGCGGGCGAAGATATCCAGAATCAGCCCGCTGCGGTCAACGATTTTAACCTTAGTAACCCGCTCTAAATTTCTGACCTGAGCCGGGGAGAGATCATCATCAAATATGATGAGATCTATATCTAAATTCTCCGCCTCTGAGGCCAAGTGAGAGGCTCTGCCCTGGCCGATATAGAATGCCGGGTCCAGCCGCCCCCGTTCCTGCACCACCCTGCGGACAACCTGGGCCCCAGCGGTCTCAGCAAGAAGGGCCAGCTCATCCAAAGATTCCTCCACCTCCCGCCTGTCTGCGTGGAGGAGGTTAACCCCGATAATGATAGCCTTTTCCATTTCTTCTACTCGTGCTATTTATGTTAGAAATCAGCTCCCAGGGAGAAACAGCTCACGGGTCTTGACGACTCTGACTTCCAGGCGTTATCGAAGCGGAGAAGGACTATGCCCAGATTGATCCGGACACCAAAACCCCAGGTTATCAAATACATATCGCGACTGATCTCTTTAGGCCAGCCGTCCCAGGCCGAACCAGCGTCGGTAAACAGTACCCCTTGAATATTTCGCAATGTCAAAGGCAGAGGCCAGCCGAAAGAAAGATAAGGAATGAAGGGATACCTGAACTCGCAGTTTGCCAACAGGTACCTGGTCCCGGAGAGTTGGTAATAGCTTGCTCCTCGCAGGGGAGTAGGGAAGTTGGCAAAATAGAAATCTCCAATAGTGCTGACCTCTCTGCGGCTATATTTAGCATTGATCCAGTTATCTAAGCCTCCAACAAAGAAATGTTGCGGGTCCTTGCCTGTGCTTGCTCCTCCGGATAGCCGGAAGGCAAAGGTGTACCTTTTATTCATTCTAAGATACCGGCGATGATCGAAGTATAGGGTGGTGAAGGAAGGACTGTCTTTGCCCAGATCAAGGCTGTGTTGGACAGAAACTAAGGAACGAGAGCCGTTCACCGGCCCAGTTCCGCCCCAGATGGCTGTGTCGTTCACCAGAGAGAGCTCTAACAGCAAACAGCGCATAGTTCCGGGAGCCTCTGGCATCCAATAATAGTAGTCCCGTTTCACAGTGAGAGAGAGCAGATCCGCATCCATACGACTGAAGCGGGTGAAGGGGCGCGAGAGGATGAGAGCCCCTCCGTAAACCCGGTCGTAGAACCATTCATACTCCCTTGTCCAGTAGTAGTTACCAAAGCTGAATAGGGCAGCACCATAATCCGTCCTTCGTTTCAGATAGTAGTAAATAAACTGAAGGTTGCTGTTTTGTAACGAGTAAAATAAGTCACCGTAGAAAACCATCCGATGGTTACCCAGAATATCACTGACCATCACCAGACCCTGTCCCTCTAATCCCCAGTAGCTGCTGTAGCCGAGGCTGATGTTTATGATGTCGGGGGAAAATTTTGGCCTGTATTTTTTTAGAATAGCAGTCTGCGCAGGCAGAGGTGTTTTCTGTTCGGTTGTGTCCGCCTCGGTCGAGACAGTCTTAGTGGTCAAATACTCCTGTTTTTCCAGACGAAAAGGGGTCGGCTCAAGTTCTGTTCCAAATTCGGGGAACGGACTCTCTAAGGTGAAGATATCCCAGCCTCTTTCTTGAAAGGCCGAGAAGGCTATTTTCCTGCCATCTGGTGACCAATCGGGTTGGAAACAACCGGTGAGAGCATTAGTAACGGGCACTCCCCTTATGCTGTCCACATCAGCAATATCGGTTACATAGATATTATAAATCCCGTTCCGGTCTGAAGAAAAGGCCAATCTTCTGGCATCCGGTGACCAGGTGGGAGAGAGATCGCTGAAGGGAGAAGTGGTGATTTGAGTTAGGTTATGGTCACCTAAATCCAGTACATAGATATTATGGTCACCAAAGGTAGGAGTGGAATCAGGGTAAGTGGGATTCGGTTTTCTGTCGGAGGAGAAGGCAATCCTGGTACCGTCGGGCGACCAGCAGGGATCAGCCTCGTCGTAAGGGTCATCGGTCAACTGCGACACCTCCCCGGTAGTTAGCTCTACTGAGTAGATGTCAGTTGCCCCATTGGCCAATCCGATGAAGACGATTTTTTCTCCATCCGGAGACCAATGAGGAGAGAAAAGCCCATCGAGGTCAAACCGATACCGGTTTAAGATCTTATTCCCCTTCACTCTCTGGATGTAGAGGACATCCTGGGCGCCGCTTTTGGCCACGAAGGCTATTCTGGTGGCGTCGGATGACCAGGTTATTCCGCCCCTGAGCCAGTGCATCTCCTCGAACTCGCCGCTTTTCTCTCCCTGGACTAACCTGTTGAGGATGGTGCCGTCGATAGCGGACATCAGATAGATATCCTTATAATCGCTCCGGTCGGAGAGGAAGGCAATCTTATCGGCGTAAGGAGAAAAAGCGGGAGCAGCATTCAGGTAGGAGCCCTCTTCTTTATGGTTGGTCAACTTTTTGGCAAATTCTTCTGCTTCTTGCCTTTTTCCGATTTCTGGCCAGTACTGCTTCCGTAAATCCTTATGCCATTTTTTGTTTAATTCCTCTACCCCCAATCCTAAAGAAAGCCTGAAGCTTTTGTCAACATCTCTGGTGGTTGCCAGGTTAGAGAGAAACTCACCGATCTTCTCCCGGCTGTACTGCTGGGCGATGTAATAGAAGAACGACTGCCCTGCTTTGTAGACCAAATATCCGCCTGTCTGCTGAATGGAGGGAAGATATCCGGAGATCGCCGCGTCTCTGATTACCATATCTGCCTCGGTTTCCCAGCCTAAGGACTCATACTCAGCCAATCCCTCTGCTACCCAGAGGGGCAACTGGAACATATATCGGCGTCCCACTATGGATTCCAACAGGCCGCCGTAGAGCATATCGAAGGTGACGGCATGGGTTAACTCGTGGTGTAGCACATGACGGAATTTCTCGTGAGAACCCTCAAAGGGCACAACTACCCGGTTTTTGAAAAGCTCAGTGAACCCTCCTACGGCTTCTCCTATGGGTTGTAATATCACATTGGTCTGCTCGAAATCGTTATGGGAGGCGTAGATAATCACCGGGACTCTGTGGCGAAGTTCATGCTGAAAATCCCTCTTAAGCTGTTGATAGGAATCTTCCAGTATCCGGACTGCCTGGTCTACAGTGGAAAGACTCTCGGTGTAGAAATAGATATCAAAGTGTTCAGTCTGGATGTGAGACCAGTTATATCCTCGGTAATTGACTTTGTTCTGGCCGAACTGCTGGGCGGAGCCTTTACCTTCGCACAAAAGGAGTAGAAGAGAAACTACTCCCAGCAAAAGAGTGATCTTTTTGATGCTCTCAGAGAAAATAGACATCTTTACCACCTGAATTTGAGAATGATAAGTGATGGGGGTAGGAGAGAACAAGAGAACTGAACACGCTCTGTTTTGCCACGAAGGCCCAAAGGCACAAAGACTAAATGATGTTGGATTTCTTT
>DAOVDP010000199.1 GCA_030669445.1 Candidatus Latescibacterota bacterium
CAGCTCTGCGATGGTTGTAGCCCCTGATCTGGATATGACCAAATCTGCCGCCCCTAAGGCAGAGGCCATATCATCAATAAAATTCCATAAAACAATCGGCAAAGTAATAGAAGCCGTTTTTCTCTCCACCTCAGGGTAATCCCTGTTGCCCGTCTGCCAAAGAATCTGGAGGTTGTTGGCCCGGGAAAGCTCTTCCAATGCCTCCAGCAATGCCTGGTTAATCCTGCTGGCTCCCTGACTACCCCCAAAGACAAATAAGGTCTTCTTGGAACTATCCAAGCCTAACTTCTTTAGCGCTTTCGATCTTGTGACTGTTCCTATCTCTTTTCTGGTGGGATTGCCGGATACCACCAAATTGCGATGACTGGAGAGATATTTCTTTGATTGTTCAAAACTTACATTAACTTGCCGAGCGATCATGGTCAAGACTCTGGTGGTCACTCCGGGCAGCAGGTTCTGTTCCTGAATAACTACTGGTATGCCCAGGAGCCAGGCAGTAACTAACACCGGCCCACTGGCATACCCTCCAGTTCCTATAGCCACTTGGGGACGATAACCGAGCATTATCCAAGCTGCTTGCAGGATTCCCAGCACCAACACCGCTGGGAATATGAGGGTACGCAAGGAGAGTCTTCGGGGCAAACTCCAGGCAGTTATAGTCTTAAGCCCATACCCTGCCTGAGAGATCAGTCGAGCTCCGATCTTCCGGCGTGTGCCCACGAATAGTATCTCTGCTCCGGGATATCTGCCTTTTAGTTCATCGGCGATAGCAATAGCAGGAAATATGTGCCCTCCTGTCCCCCCGGCAGCAAATAGCACTCTTAACCTTGCCATACCTGTCCTTCTTCCCTGGAAATACTGAGCAATATCCCCGTGCTTGCCAGGGATAGAACCAGGGAAGATCCTCCATAACTTATGAACGGCAATGGTAATCCCGTGGTAGGGCAAACTCCCATCGCCACCCCGATGTTGACGGCAGTATAGGTGGCAATCATAATGGTCAGTCCAGAAGCAAGAAGAAAACCGTGAAGGTCTGGAGCTCTGTGGGCAATTCTCAGCCCCCGCCAGATAAAGATCAGAAACAAACAGAGAACAATCACCGCTCCGATAAATCCCCCTTCTTCTCCTATTATCGAATAGATAAAATCAGTATGAGGAGCAGGCAAGAAAAGAAATTTCTGCCTGCTGTGGCCCAACCCCACTCCTCGCAGACCCCCACTTCCCAAGGCTATGAGCGATTGCCGTGTCTGGTAATTTATGCCTTGAAGATTTTCCTCTGGATGCCAAAAGGCTTCCCATCTAGCCAGCCTGTAACCCACACGCGATATAGAAAAATAGATAATGGGAAGCGCTGCCAGTACAAGTCCCCCTAAATGAGAAAGCCTTACCCCGGCTAAGAAAAACATAGCCGTGATTATCATCATAATAGCTATAGTGGTACCTAAAGCCGGTTCCAGGATAATTAACCCGGCAACCATAAGGAGAACTAATAAATGCGGTAGGACTCCCCAGACGAAATTCTCTATCTGATCCTGGCGTCTTGTTAGAGAATCAGCCATATAAACTATCAACGCAAGTTTCATAAATTCCGATGGTTGAAAGTTGAATTTCCAAATACGAATCCACCGACACACCATCTGAGGCTGACCTGTGAACTTGGGCTTCAAAACAACTACCAGGAGCACAAATCCAATTATTAGAAGAAGTTGTGCTACCTTACCAGAAAATTTACTGTAGTCGGTAAGTGCGGCCAGGACCATCACCGCTGCTCCCAGCAGAAGCATAATCAGGTGCTTTTTCAAAAAGAAACTGCTGTCTTGATACTTCACCTCGGAGAGCACCGAGCTGGAGCTGTAAATCATTACCATCCCTATTCCCACCAGCAGGATAGTGACAGTCAACAGTATGAAATCTATGGAATTCTCCTTCACTTTTTTCTCCTTGTGGATAACAAGGAAAGACTTTACTGGTCTTATCTGATTTTGAGCGTGCTCAAACTCAGCAGGGCAAAGAGCAACCCCAGGATCCAGAAACGGATAACAATCTTAGATTCTCTCCACCCTTTCAGTTCAAAATGATGGTGAATGGGTGCCATAAGAAAGACTCT
>DAOVDP010000012.1 GCA_030669445.1 Candidatus Latescibacterota bacterium
TTACGAATCAACGATCCTTAGGTCAAGAAAAAACCCCAACCTCCTGAATTGAAAGGTTGGGGCCATTGGCAATACGGTCGCCACCTCCCCTCGGAGGCTTCTGATGCAAACCGAAACCAGGCAGGTCTCCTGACTTACGACCAAATCTGCCGCGCCTTCCCACCCTTAACAGGCAGTGGCATTCTGCGACAGCCTTATCGGCCGATTACAGTGGCGGGGCCGTGACGGACTCTCACCGTCTTCCCTATTCTCCTCTTGCGAGGCGCCTGATTCCACTTATTAGAATGTCGATTTTATACAATAACTATTAAGCAGACATTTGTCAACCTCAAAATGTCAATCTCAATGAAATTTTTTGCTCATTTCTTTCTGTTTGATAGTTTTCCTTTTTTCCTATTGAGACCAGCGTCTCAGGAACCTACCGGTTTTTTTTCACTATTTTAGTAGAGTTATCTTACGAACTGTTGAAAACTTGGTTGACTCAAGTTGACAGAGATATACCCCACTTGCCAGGTTTTTGCCCTCCTCGTCTTTCCCGTCCCATACAAGGGAATAGGATCCCGGTTGTTGAAATTCGTTGACCAGTTCGGCTACCCTCTGCCCTAAGAGGTTGTAGATAGCAAATCTGATCTGCTGGGGCTGCTTGAGCTGATATTTAATGGTGGTAGTAGAGCTGAAAGAGTTAGGATAGTTTTGCGATAAACAAAAGGGCTGTAGATGTTTCAAATCGGAATGTTCCACGACAGCAGTCCTCACAGGGCCAAGCCAGTTAACAATATTGGCCATCAATTTGTTTCTGGCCTCAGCGTTTTCAATGTTATTAAAATCGAAGGCAAAGTAAATCAGTTTGTAGGTGCCTGTGTCCACCCGTAGAGCAGCGGCATTGTTATCGCTGGCGGTGAAGATCGGCACTGCAGGCGGAGATACGGAGAGTTTTTCATATCTGCCCGAGACAGATATATCTATCCCATCTGTTATCGGATCTCCGGGAACGCCTTCGAGAAGTGAGGCTTTGAGACACTTACCTGTATAATTTACATAAAGGTATTTACTTAGAAATTGCTTGATATCTTCATCAAGGCGGAAACCAGCAGGGTCATAGATAAACAGATTTCCCCCTGAGTCGAGGAAGGACTTGACAATACTTTTGTATGGGCTGTATATCCACATGAGCGCAGGGAGAAGATAAGACCAGATGACAACTCTCTCCTTTTGAGCATATTGATTCAAGAGATCACTGGTGAGCTCGCCTGTCTCGTGGATAATCCAATAATCATAGGGAATACCGAGTGTCAGCAGTGCCGCTGTTTCCTCATTACGTTCCCCTACATTGAGAGAGATCACCAATACATCGGACTCCACAGCAAAGGGTTTAGAAGAGTATAAATCGGAGCTTTTGATGGATGTATTCCCATAGATGTCTGTTGCTCTGACAATGATAGAGAAAACGAACCCCAGCGGGGGAGTAAAGGATCCAGCATAAAACCTCAGCCCAGGGATGGTTGACCAGTTTGGGTCCTCTGTCAATTTGACCCGTGCAATCTCCACCGAATCTGGCACAGAGAGAGCAATTGCTGCCACAGACTTCGGCTTCGCTGCGCTGAAGAGTTCACATTCGACATCTATGGGTTCTCCGACAACTCTATATCTGTCTTGGAGAGGGTTAACATAGTGTATTACTGGAGGTATTGGAGAACCCTTGACCGGAATGGAAAGACTGTCAAGCCAGGTGGAGATACCATCAGAGATAGTCAGGGTAAAAGTAATAATGTGGCCGTCAGGGCAATCTGGAGAGATTAGGAATATAGGGCCCCCAATAAACCCCGTCACAGCAAACGGTTGGACTGAAAGGTTCATATTTATGGGAGAAAATCCTTGGTCTGGATTAACAAAATCATCGTTAGTAGAAAATATTACGGTAAGTTTCTTATTCGGGGTCTGATTTCTTAAACTAAATTGGAGATAGATCCGCTCACCAGGGTTGGCAATGCTGTTGCCGTTTCCATAGCCATAGTCACTGATATGGAAATCATAAAGACTGACAAAATTAGGCATTATGAAATCAACAATCATACTTGTGCCCTTTCGGTGGATGTTGGTCACCTCAACACCTGTGGCGAGGTCAAGGACATCTGACTTGCTGTTGGGATTAGTTCGGGGGCCAAAAGACGTAAACTTTTCACCATCAAAGACATCTGTTGCATCGCCCATATTTCCATTATGGCTTTCCCGATAGACTGGATCAGATGACCAGAAATCAAGATTGTCCTTTCCAGACTCCGGATTTGAGAATTTACCATCCGGGAAGCCCTTGTCGTCGAACAACCCATCGGCGCATTCAAGATTAACTCTCCCCCTTACAACATGCCAGATCAAAAGCCCGCTTGCGGGGAGATGACGGTCATACCAGCAGGCGGAAGATTGCCGGTTAGAGATGAGAAAGTATTCCCCCCTGGTAATTAGGATTTTATATACCTTTCCTCCGCTGTACAGTGGCTCTATAACCACATCGGTCATAGTTTCTGTCACTACTACAAGATTCTGGTTGTCCTTCCCGATCCACCCCAGTTGTTGCAGACTATAAGCACAGAAGGGATTTGGCCCATCGTTCCTGTGCCATCCGGTCGTTCCGTGTGCCATAACTCCCCACTTGCCTATCCCGGCAGAATTCTCCTCGGGAGGCTGATCTGGGTTGCTCAGGTAGGATGGATTGTACAGGTCAAGAAGGCCGAGGGCGTGCCCGAATTCATGGGCCATTCCCCACACTGCGTTTGTGAAACAGGAATGATTTTGCATTGCTTTTAATCTTATTTTGATCTTTCCCAAAGGGCCGCCTGGGTCATCAGTGACAAAGCGGTCTAAAGTTCCCCACCAACAGACCCCTGTGGCAGGCCCTTGGATGAAATTGTAGGGCATGCCCTCCACATTTATGAAGAGGGCATCCACATAACCGTCATCGTCACCGGAATTGGGGATACCATCTGGGCCGTCGTTGTCATATTCTCCAAAGTCAACATCCCCATCTGCCTTCTCCAGGATTTCCTGGGTGAATTGCTTAAAGTCCCGATCTGTGTAGCAAGAGGCAGGATGATTTGATAAGTACTTTTTCTTCAAGTGAGAGCCGGTAAAAGTAAAGGCGCCGCCTGACATAGTGGAGTAAAAGTGGCTGAGGCTCCCTGGAAGGTTCGGGTTAAAGATATCCTCAGCCCAGTTGGGGGCAAGGGTGTCCCCAGGGTTCCCGTCCTCGAATTTAGCGAATATGACCAGAGCATTTGCACGATCCCTGGATGGAATCATCCCTAAGAGCACTTTAGCAGTGGGCTCTTCTCTGCGCTGTATTTCTGACCCCGTTGTATCCTGAAAAGAGGACTGGGCATTAGAAACCTCGGAAATCGTCAAGCCGATGAGAAAATATAAGAAGATGCTTCTCAGTTTCATCTCCCCTCCAATGTAACAAAATCATCAATAGAATCTCTACATACGTGACGAAATATCGTGGTTCTCTTCATGCTATTCGTAAAGGGACTTTCCTCAAGGGGTCTCTTTGTTAGTAAATATATCTGCAACCGAAGGTTTTGTCAATCCTAAAATTGCCCCCCAAAGTGAGAATTTTTCTTTGTTCTTAAGGTAAAGCTGATCGGGAAACTACCGCAGAGGTGCTAACAAGAAGAAGCCAACTGATAAGCAAATCTTAGCAGCTAATGTTATTCTTATCCCAAATGCTTTTGGTAAGATCCCAATTAAAGCGAAGTTGCAAATTCTATGCGAATTGGCACGGATGTTGCTAATTGCTAATTTGGAGATATTTCCAGGAGACCGAGGAGTTGCAAAATTGTTGTTGAAAGGAGGTATGGATTATGTGGAGAGCATGGCTATGCGGAATTATAGGTATTTGGCTGATTGTTTCCAGTTTTGTCCCGGCTTGTCGAGCAAGTTGGAATCTTCTTATTTTTGGCATAATTATAACAATTCTGAGCTTTTGGAAAGGAACACGACACAAGGAAACATCATCGTAAAATCATTCTGCTTCTCGGTCTCCTCAATAGACAGATTGCACTTGAGTTCCTACACAAATTATCCCTGTCCGTGTCCCCTAAATCTAAACTGAACCTTAATGATTTCCAGAGGAGGTAGTTATGGATCTGAAACAGAGGGCAAAAAAATATACTAAGGTGCACATTGCGAAGCAAATAATGCAGTTGCTTCCCAATTCCTCCTTAGAGAATCTCATCCGGCTGGTATCTCTGGGGGAGAAGTTGGTGGATGATCAAGAGCTTAAGCAATATGCTCGAGGGTTAAAGGAGAAATTTGAGCAGCGACACCCCGCTGTCCTTTTGGCCCAGAATATCATCAAGCATCTGTCACCCAATTGCCGAGATAAGCTGATAGAGAACCTGTTCATCAATGCATTTCTGCTGGGGATGAACAAGCGAAATAAATTGTGCGATAAAGAGGGTTACCGGCCACCACTGTTGTTCGTCATAAGTCCCACTATGAGGTGTAACCTCCACTGCCCTGGTTGTTATGCCGGTGAATACCAACAAGAATTTGGGTTGAGCTTCGAGACCGTGGACAGAATCCTGACCGAGGCCAAGGAGTTGGGGATTTACTTTATCACTGTGAGTGGGGGCGAGGTTTTTATTCGGCCTGACATACTTGATATCTGGGAAAAACACAATGATATGTTTTTTCATGTCTACACCAACGGCACCCTCATCGACCAGGCTATGGCTAAGCGGCTGGAGAAATTGGGGAATGTAGCGCCTATGATCAGCGTTGAGGGATTCGAAAAGGAAACTGATGCTCGTCGAGGCAAAGGAGTTTACCAGAAAGTGATGGCAGCGATGGATAACCTCAGAGAGGAAGGGGTGGTCTTCGGTGCCTCCATTACCGAGACCAGAGAGAATATGGACCTGATTGCCACCGACGAGCTGGTGGATATGCTTATAGAGAAAGGCGCTATGGTAATCTGGTATTTCCAGTATATCCCCATCGGCAGGAAACCGGCGATGCACCTTATTCCCACCCCCAAACAGAGGGATGGGCTGCGACGAAGGTTGAGACAGTTGAGGGTAACCAAGCCTATATTTATTGGAGATTTCTGGAACGACGGCCCCTATGTGGGCGGCTGTATTGCTGCCGGCCGGGAGTATTTCCACATAAATGCCCACGGAGATGTGGAACCTTGTGTTTTCGCACACTTTGCAGTAGACAATATCAAGGATAAGAGCGTGAAGGATGTACTAAATTCCGATTTCTTCAGAATTATAAGAAGCCAGCAGCCGTACCGGGAAAACCTGCTTACTCCCTGTATGATCATTGACAAACCAGAGGTGCTGCGGGAAGCAGTGGCCAAATCGGGCGCTCATCCTACCCATCCTGGGGCCGAAACAATAATAACCAAATTGGCCGACTTCCTGGACAACTACTCCCACCAATACCAAGCCTTAGCGGACGAAGTGTGGGAAACGGAATATCAGCAGGCCACTAATCCAGCAGAAGAGTATGTATGATAGACAAAGACAAGAGGCGGGTGAAGGCATCTCCACGTTCTCCTGCATCTCGGTTTAAAAGCACTGAGGCGAAGATCGCAAAAGATGATTAGATACAATGCCAATAGGCCAATCTGTATTTAAGGGTTTTGATACAGGGGGAAAAATGGGCAGGCAAATACTAAGTGAACTCAAGAGACATGCTCCATTCACTGCTTTTGGAGCAATTACGGGGATTGTTGGGATGGTTATATTAATACTTGGCAATATGCTTGCCCAAGCTTCCAAGGTTTCCCCAACTATTTTTTACATCTTGCATCCAACCCATTTGGTCTTAAGTGCAATTGTAACTACAGCAGTGTACAGACTACATAAGCCTAAGTGTAGAGTCTTGACGGCAATTGTGATTGGTTATATTGGCTCAATTGGGATAGCTACATTGAGCGATTCAATAATTCCTTATTTAGGCGAATTGATACTTAATCTACCGAACAGAGGAATTCATATAGGTTTCGTTGAGGAACCATTGCTAACGAATCCTGCAGCATTTTTGGGTATTGCAATCGGTTTTTTTAGACCGTCAACTAAATTTCCCCATTCTGGACATGTATTAATCAGCACCTGGGCATCATTATTTCATATCATCATGGCCTTAGGTCTAACAGCAAAATGGATTGTAATTGTCACTATCTTTTTCTTTTTGTTTTTAGCAGTATGGATACCTTGTTGCGCGAGTGATATAGTGTTCCCTCTTTTATTCGCTCCGATAAAGAGTGGAAGAAAAAAGTGAAATGAATCATCTATGGAGAGGAAAGCCTTCTGAGAGTTTCCACCGTTTGATAAGGGATTTTATACTTACCTATTCCACTGAGTAACCTATCCTTACCATGATAATCTGATCCCCCGGTGCAGACCAGTCCATACCTTTGAGATATCTCCTGATAATGTTGGATAAGCTGTGGTGTATGCATAGGGTGAATAGTCTCGATGCCCTTAAGACCCCATTTCACTAACAGAGGGATAAACTCATCTTTGTGCATTGTGGCAGGATGGGCCAATACTGGCACCCCTCCGGCCATTCCAATCAGACCTATGGCCTCAGCCGGGGAAAGTGGGTGCTTGGACACATAAGCAGGTCCGTGCTGTCCGATATACCTGTCAAATGCTTCGGCGTAGGAAGAAACCACCCCTTCCCTAACCAAGGCATCGGCAATGTGGGGTCTGCCTACTACTCCCTCGCCCGCAATTTCGAGAACCTGATCTAAGTGCAAATTTATTTTCAACTTCTTCAGCCGAGCGACCATCTTCTCTGCTCGAAACAGACGCCCCTCCTTCAATTCCCTCATTTTTTCCCTGAAGGCCTCGTTTTGCCAATCTATAAAATATCCTAAGATGTGAATCTCCCTGTCGTTCAGCATTGTGCTCAGTTCAACGCCGGGGATGACCTCTATATTCAATGGCGAAGCGGCCTGACGGGCTCTCTCGATCGCCCGAACGGTATCGTGGTCAGTGATGGCAACTGCCTTAAGTCCGACTTTCTTAGCCAGACCGGGTATTTCCTCCGGCCGGGCTATCCCATCTGAACAGGTGGTGTGGGTGTGTAAATCGACATAGGAGTCTTCCATCGCTCTCCTTTCTCAGCCTTTCATCCTATATCCAGAAAATTGAACACTGAAGAACACCGAAAAAACTTTCGATTATGGATCGTAGAGTTGCTTTACGAAAACTCAATTGAGAATATGTCAAGCAACATTTGAAATTTGCGGTGGAGGGTATAGGTAAGCTTTCGTTCTAAGAGAGTGTAACTTTCCTCTGCCGGTTTTGCTCCTATCTCCGCAATCCTCCTCTCTTCAGGATAGAAATAGATGTGAAAGTGAGGAGTGGTCATCCTCTGCCAGTCGAAATCTGTATAGCGGACTTTGTTCTTACCGAAGTAATATTGGGCATAAAGATCACTCGGGGGGAGCATCAGGCAGAGGAGGAACAGCAGGGGTATTTGCAGGTAATGTTTCATAGCACATAAAGTCGGCCAAGAGTTTTTGCCGAAGTCCCTGGGGCAAAATTTACGAGTGAGTGGATCTTTTTCGCAGAACAAGAAGCATTGTCCCCGCCAACACAAACAGCAGCACGCACACGCCCTGATTGAAAAGCACCGGGACTTTCCCGATCTTAAATAATATCATGCTATTTTCGTAATAGCGTACAGAATCTACTACGAAACGAGCTACTGCATAGGAGGCAAGCAGCAGCCAGAAGGTGAAGCCGTCGAACTTTTTAAACCTCTCTGAAAAGAGCAGAAGTCCAAAGATTATCAACCCATAAGCGGAGGAATAAAGCTGGGCCGGATGGATGGAAGTGTGAGGGAAGACAAAGCCAGCCGGACTGTCGGGGGGAAAAACCATCGCCCAGGGAAGCTGGGAGGGTTTTCCAAAACAGCAGCCGTTCAGAAAACAGCCTATGCGCACCAAGAATATCCCCAAGGCAATAGAGGGGGAGAAGGCATCTGCTGTTCCCCAGAAAGGGAGTTTGTGCCGCCAGATATAGAGGAATCCCACTGCCAAAGCGGGGATTAATCCGCCGTAAAGTATCAAACCGGCTATGCCGAATCCCTCAGGGCCGAAGGGATTAATAATGGAGATCGGGTTATCGGAGAACTGGTCCCAGTGAAACGCCACATAGGTCAATCTTGCCCCGATGATACTGACAACAATTCCCCATACTGACATATCCATCATTTGACTGGGTTCGACCCCTACCCTCTGGGCGCGCTTTACCGCCAGCCACAGCCCCCAAAAGAAGGCCAGGGCAAGCATCAATCCGTAAGAGCGAATGGCAAAGGGACCTATTCGGAACAGGAGAGAGTGCATTTTAGCCTTCCTTTTCTGTGGAGTTAAAGACAAATTCAAGAGAAACACCGAATCAACACTGAAACAACCGGAAAAATAATGGTGAAGTTTCATAGGTTGGGTTTCGTTCCCCAACCCAACCTACAAGTACTCCGGAACACATTGAAAAACAATTTAATATAGTATTCAGTGCCGTTTGGTGTTTTTCGGCGTTCAAATCTTCGTGTCTATGTTGAAAATAGAATCCTCGATCATCTCCCGGGTGATCGGCACTACACCTACCTGTCCCACCACGGCTCCGGCTGCATGGTTTGCCAGAGTAGCCGCTTCTTTTACCGTTGCCCCGGCGGCCATTGCCACCGTCAGGGTGGCGATCACCGTGTCACCAGCACCGGAGACATCGAAAACCTCTCTTGCTACCGTAGGGATAGAGATCATACCACCCTCGGCGGCAAATAACGACATCCCTTTGGAACCCCGGGTGAGCAGGACATACTCGCACTCCAGTTGCTCCAGCAATCTGCGGCCTGCCTCCAGAAGCTCCGCCTCTGAAGCGATCTTGATGCCGAAAGCCGCCTCCACCTCCTCCTGATTGGGTTTGAACAGAGTGACTTTCTTGAAATCAAAGAAATTGTGAAATTTAGGATCAACGGTACATGGTTTTCCCTGGATCAGAGGGATAACTTGGGTCAACACACCGCTGGTGATCACTCCTTTGTTATAATCTTCGATGAGCAAGGCATCTGCTTGTTTGATCTGTTCAGCGATGAAGTCGACTATGCGACTGACAATGGAGGCGTCCACAGGACGGGTAGTCTCTCTGTCTGCCCTGACCACATGTTGATGGCGGGCGATCACTCTGGTTTTAACTGTTGTGGGACGGGAGTGGTCTACAAACACCCCAGCGGTGGAGAAATCCATTTGCTCCATCTTTTCCAAAAGTTTCCGACCGCCGCTGTCTTCTCCAACTACCCCCACCGGTATGGGAATAGCCCCCAGAGAGCCTATATTGTGGGCCACATTGGCTGCTCCTCCTAATCCTGTGGATTCTGAGGCTACCTCTACCACTGGCACGGGAGCCTCGGGAGAGATCCTTCTCACCTCTCCCCACAGGTATTCATCCAGCATCAGATCGCCCAAAACCAGCGCCCGCACAGAATCAAAGCGGGAAAAGAGTTCGGTCAATCTCTCAGTGGTAAAATCTGTCATAATTTTTCCTCAAGGTTTTTCACCCTCACCCCAACCCTCTCCCTTCGAGGGAGAGGGAGTCTCTTGGACTCTCTGTGAATGTTTCTTTCTTAAGTTGAGCCAAGGTGGGCAAGGCAGGGATAGCGCCTTTCTGGGTAGTGGTGATCGCCCCTGCTTTGTTGGCTAACCCCAGAATCCCGTGCATCTTTTCCAGGGGAACCTGTTCCAATCTCTCTCCTTCTCGGAGGCAGTCTAACAATTTCCAAAGCAGAACAGCCGCGAAGGCATCACCGGCTCCGGTGGTATCTATGGCTTCTACCTTAACTCCAGCTACTTTCAGTTGTCCTCTCTTATCAGAGAAAAAGCATCCCTCTTTTCCTAAGGTTACCACCACCATTAGCGGTCCTGCTTGTCGCAGTCGGTTGCTGCCCTCCAGCAAATCCTCTGTATCGGTAAGAAACGCAAGTTCTTCCTCGTTCACCTTCACAATCTGAGCCAGAGGAAGCGTCTTCTCTATCTCTCTTCTGGCCTGTTCGGGGTTTTCCCAAAGGTTGAGCCGGAGGTTAGGGTCGTAGGAGACGACCAGATCGTGGCGAGTTGCGTATTCAATTGCCTTCAGGGTGGCAGAACGGGAGGGCTCGGAGATGAGGGAGATAGAGCCGAAGTGGAAGATCCGGGCACTGCCGAGATAGTTTTCGTCTATCTCTTTTGGATTCAGGAGCATATCGGCGCTGGGATGGCGATAGAAAGAGAAGCTTCTTTCGCCATCTGAGCGAAGGGAGACAAAGGCCAGAGCCGTACGGGCACTTTTTTCAAAAAGCAGCTGAGAGGTATCTACCCCATTGCTGGCTAAGGTTTCTTGGAGAAAATGACCAAAGGGATCGTCGCCAACCTTGCCAATAAAGCCAACATCCACGCCCAATTTACCCAGCGCAGCAGCCAGATTAGCTGGAGCCCCCCCGGCTGCCCTCAGAAACCCCGGGGCATCTTTTACCTCCACTCCGGTCTGCAGGGAGACAAAATCGATCAGGGCCTCTCCCAAGCTGATAATCTGGGGCACAAAGTCTCCTTAGGGAACTGAATTAACGTGATTGGGGATTTGTTGTTCGAGAGTGCCAATAATATAACCCACTCAAGGAGTTTTTGTCAAGCCTTATTTGTAACTCTGAGTAAATTCTGATAATGGTAAAGCAGCCAGGGATATTTTCCTCTTTTTCTAAAAAAAATTCATCAGAGAGCGATTTTTTTCTTGCGGAACAAAGAAAGGCACATTATATTTGACGAAACGTTTTTTGGCAGCCGATTGGCACCCTTATTAGTTGTTGTTTTTACTGCACAAATGGGGAGTTGGAGAGAAAAAGGGAGATTCCCGGATAAAGTGGTCAGTAGGTTTTCTCTTTATCTGCGATATCTTGAGCGAATCGAACAAGAGGGTGTTTATTTGATCACCTCCTCTCAGGTAGCCCAGGCGTTGCAGCTGACTGCTCCCCAGGTGCGTCGTGATCTCTCTTATTTAGGACAGTTTGGGGTAGCCGGCGTTGGATATAATGTAAATCGGCTCATCTCTACCTTAAAGAAGATCTTAGGGTTAAACAAAAAGTGGCCGGTGGTTCTGGTAGGGGCAGGTAATTTGGGAGCAGCCCTGTTCTCTTACTCGGGATTCAGAAGACGAGGGTTTGAAATCGTCGCTATTTTTGACAGGGACACTAATAAAATTGGCACCAGATGGGCTGATATAGCGATCTTAGATATAGATCGCTTGACCGAAACGGTAAACCAAAAGGGCGTAAAAATAGGTGTCATCGCTGTGCCCCATTATGCAGCCCAACAGGTGGCAGATCGACTTGTTAGTTCGGGAGTGAAGGCTATCTTAAATTTCTCCCCTGGCAAGATTAGCGTGCCCGAAGATGTGAAGTTGCAAAATGTGGATGTGACCACTGAACTGGAAACCCTCAGTTGGTTTCTTATGCAGTGATGTTTTTTGAAATATTCTGTGAAACTTTTCACGAAGTAGAGTATAAGTTGTTGTCTTCGCTGTGAAGATTAAATACAAAACGGCAGGTGGTTCCAACTCACAAGGTAGCGTTTATATGAATTATATTTCCAAAAACAGTCTTGTCCAGCTGCTGGAGATTCTCAAGAAAGATTACCAAGTCTATTTGCCCGTCAAGAAGGACCAGCAGCGTTTTTATAACAGATATACCACATTTACAGACGATATTGTCATTGGTGAGGTAAGACCATTTGAGCCTCTGAAGTCCTTTTTCACACCTGCAAGAGAGATAGTCGCCGAAGGTTTTAAACCCGATATTCCTCATTCTCATGACAAGCCCTTTGCTATTGTGGGTGTAAAGGCCTGCGATTTGAAGGGCTTCAAAGTTCAGGACTATGTATTTAAAGACCACGATTATCAAGATCCCTTCTATATAAAGCTGCGCGAGGAAAACCTCATCATATCTGCAGACTGTACCTGCGCAATAGATACATGTTTTTGTCTTTCCCTGGATGTTAAGCCCTACCCCCAAGAAAATTTTGATATTAATCTCTCTCAACTGAGAAAAGGCTATATTGTCGATGTCGGCTCTCCCAAAGGCCAGACGCTCGTTGAGAAGAATTCTTCCCTCTTTGAAGATGCCAAAGAGGAATTGATTTCTGAAAGAGAAAACCAGAGAGCCAAGGTTACGAAAGAGGTACAAGAGAATATAAAAGAAAATAACGTTCCCCATCAAGATACGCTTAACGGTGCTATAGAGAAGAATTTTGAGTCTGATATCTGGAAAGATGAGGCGAAGACCTGCGTTGAATGCGGGGCGTGTAATGCTATCTGTCCCACTTGCCACTGTTTTCTTCTGTATGACCAGAAGGACGAAGAACGTATGGCGCGGTTGCGTATCTGGGATTCATGTATGATAAAGGACTTTGCCAGGGTTGCGGGAGGCGCCAACCCCAGACCAGAATTGTGGATGAGATTGAGAAACAGGTTTGAGAAGAAATTTGATTTCTTTCCCAAGGTAGCTAACGTATATGCCTGCACTGGCTGTGGACGCTGCATCTTGGCCTGCCCAGCAAAGATTGATATAAGAGAAGTATTGAAGAAATTAAGTGAGAGATAAGTAACAGAGAGTATGGAGATAACATAAAGATGTCTATAAAAAATAGAGCTGAGAGTTTTCTTTATCTCTTTCTATTCCTGGTTTTAATATGGCTGTGCCTCACTTCGACTTTTAACAGGCAGGAGCTGGTTAGTGGCATTTTTATAAGTCTTGTTTTAGCTGTGTTTTTAAATGAATCCTATCTCAGATTAGGGCTTCCTCCTTTGAGCTTGAAAAGGTTTGCTTTCTTGATTGTCTATGTAATTGTCCTTTTCAAGGAAATAATAAAAGCCAACTTTGATGTGGCCTACCGAATTATTCATCCCAAGATGCCCATAAAACCTGGGATTGTGCTCATTAAAACTCAACTTAAGTCTGACATTGCGAAAATGATTCTGGCCAATTCTATTACTTTGACGCCGGGAACATTTACTCTGGATATTCTGAGGGATAAGATTCTCGTGCATTGGATAAATGTGAGGACAGAAGATATAGATGAGGCCACAAAAATTATAGGGGAGAGGTTCGAGAGATATCTGAGGGTGATATTTGCACGAAATCTACATTAGCCAAATGAAAATAAGATTACTGGAGGTGTGAGTCATGCAGAAGAGAATCGTTGTGATAGGTGGAGGGCCTGGTGGTATCACTGCAGGCATCACGGCAAGAAGGTACTATCCGGAGGCCGAGATTACCCTTATTCGTCGAGAGGAAAAGGTTTTAGTCCCATGCGGTATACCCTATATCTTCGGCACGCTTGGCTCCCCGGAGAAGAATCTGATTCCTGATACCGTGCTTTCGAACAACGATATTGATCTGATTGTGGATGAGGTCACTTCTATAAACAAAGCTGCCAAGACCCTCACCACAATTAATCATGAGGTCCTCAGTTACGACAGGATGATCATGGCAACGGGTTCCTTGCCTTTAGTTCCCCCATTGCCCGGTGTTGATCTGGGTAACGTCTTTACCGCAAAGAAGGATATGGAATACCTGCAGAAATTGTCACAGGCCTTAGATAAAGCCGAGGATGTCGCTGTCATCGGTGGAGGTTTCATCGGATTAGAATTTGCCGATGAGTTTAACAAGAGGGGTAACTTAAATGTAACAGTGATAGAACTTCTACCTCGTTGTTTACTTTTGGCCTGCGACGAAGAGATATGTGCCCGTGTGGAGAAAAAGCTGTCTGAGAGAGGCATAAAGATTCTGTCTGGCAGAAAAGCGAAAGCCCTCCTGGGTGAGGAAAGTGTTCAATACGTGGAGCTGGAGAACGGTCAAAAACTTAAAGCAGATCTGGTGATTTTAGGGATAGGGGTAAGACCCAATGTTGAGCTTGCCTTAAATAGCGGGTTAGAGGTTGACGAAAAAGATGGTATACAGGTTGACGGTTTTATGAGGACGAGCGATGAGAACATCTTTGCAGCCGGTGATTGTACAGCAAAAAGATGTTATCTCAGTGGTTCACCCATAGCTGTTAGATTAGCCTCAATGGGCACTACTGAAGCCAGGATAGCTGGAGCAAACCTGTTTGGCATTCGGCGGAGGGTTGAGTGTGCTATAGGTATATTTTCCACCTGTTTCGGTGACCTTGCTGTGGGGTCTGCGGGGCTGACCGAAAGAGCGGCAAAGGAGATGGGCATAGATGTTGTAGCGGGCGAAGCCACCGCTCCGGATAAACATCCTGGTGGTATACCTGGCGCCAAGGAGTTAGGCATAAAGCTGATATTTGAGAGGGATACTGGCTTACTTATAGGTGGACAGGTCTATGGTGGAGCGACAGTCGGTGAGAAAATAAATTTCATTGGTGCTCTTATCCAGCATAAGATGAGAGCAGATGAGGTGTGTACCTTTCAGATGGGAACGCACCCTATGCTCACTGCCTCACCAATGGCCTATCAGCTTGTAAATGCCGCTCAATTTGCCGTAGCGAAACTAAGGAAAGCGAAATAAGATGAATGGAACGCTGATCATTTTTCTTGCCATCATAGGGGCAGGTATCATCCTGTGTTTTTTGCGTATGTTGAAAGGTCCTACTGCTTCGGATAGAGCGGTAGCGGTGGATACGGTTACCACAACTATCGTCGCTTTACTCGTTCTGTTGGGCTTTATCTTCGAGAGATATGTTTACTTAGATGTTTCTTTGGTTTATTCCATGATATCTTTTGTCGGATTAGTCGCTCTGGCTAGATTTCTGGAAAGGGGAATTTAAATGCATTTATTTGGGGTAATTATTACCGGAATTGGAACCATATTTCTCTTTTTAGGAAATCTTGGAGTACTCAGATTGCCTGACGTCTATAACCGGGTTCAGGCAGGAACAAAATGCACTACTCTGGGAGCTTTTCTCACCATTATCGGAGTGGGGATAATGCAACCAGCTTGGTTCTGGAAGGCTTTACTTATTGCTGCATTTATTCTTGTAACCAATCCCATCTCCAGCCACGCCATAGCCAGAGCTTCTCGTAAGAGTGGAGTTCCTTTGTGTGATAAAAGTGTAGTGGA
>DAOVDP010000146.1 GCA_030669445.1 Candidatus Latescibacterota bacterium
AACTAATCTCCATAGAACGAGGTCTTAAGATTTATCTCGACAATGTCACATTTTCTTGATTTCGAGAATGTCGAGCCCGGAGGGGCTCTCCCACAGGCAGAACCTTTAGCTGAATTCGATTGCTAATCACCAGAATCTCTATAGAACAAAGAATTGCAGGTACATATTCGTAGGGGCAGACCTATGTGTTTGCTCAATTAGTTCCATAAGCTTAGACTTGCGAGCCATAGTATTTCTCTATCTCTGTCTCTTCGATGTCGAAGTTAGAGAAGACCCGCTGCACATCGTCGCACTCTTCCAGTTCATCCATCAGCCGGAGCACCTGTTGGCCTGATTTTCCGTCCATCTTTACTGTGCTCTGGGGCACTCTGGTCAGTTCTGCCTCAGTATACTCGATTTGGTTCTCTTTTAGTGCCTGTTTCACCCCTTCCAGATCCTCCACAGCGGAGATGACCTCAAAGGTGTCCTCCTCTGTCTGAATATCCTCGGCTCCCGCATCAAGAACCACAGCCAGTAAATCATCCTCTTGTAGATTGTTTTTGGGAACTGCTATCACTCCCTTTTGTTGAAATACCCAGGCTACCGAGCCGTTTTCTCCCAGGTTGCCGTTGTGCCTTTCAAAGATATGTCTCACCTCTGAGACGGTTCTGTTTTTATTATCTGTGGTGGCCTCCACCATAATGGCCACTCCTCCGGGTCCGTAGCCCTCGAAGACCATCTCTTCATAACTGACCCCAGGTAGTTCTCCGGTTCCCTTTTTAATAGCCTTATCTATATTAGTATTGGGCATACTGGCAGCTTTAGCTGCTTCGATGGCCGTTCTGAGCCGGGGATTGGCCTCTTCTTCGCCGCCGCCAAGTCTGGCCGCCACGGTGATCTCGCGCATCAATTTAGTAAAAATTTTGCCCCGCTCCTGATCGCTCTTGGCCTTTTTGCGCTTAATAGTGCTCCACTTCGAATGTCCAGACATATGGCTCAACCTCCTCTGAGGATGATTTATCGTTGTTCTATCTTATTAAATAAAATAGTGTAGTTTCCCTTCAAAAGCAAATAAAAAATCGGCCTGCCCTCCGTTTTTAAGAAATCCTATATTCTTAACGAAAAGCGGTGCTACAGAATAACACCGCTTAACGTCTCATCAACCTATGTTGTTGAAATTGCGAACTTATAGTTTTTCCAAGAACATCAAGCTATTCCTTAGCTACTGTTGCCTTAAAGGCCTTGGTAGTGATAAGCTCGATCAGGAACCCGTAGATGATCCCCATCACTATCGTCCAGCAGAATATGGAGCATCCTTTCTCAGGGACAAAGAAGGCATTGAATGCCATTGGAAGACTGAATATGATGCCCATCGATATCCCATGCAGCCACCACCAGATCTGCCAGGCGCTGATTCCGATGGCAAAACCCATCACCGTCCGGCTCAGAATGATTGAAAGGGTCAAATACCAGGTCGTCTCACCGCTAGACCTGGCAAGAAGCCAGCATACTATACCGAAAACCACGCCTAATATGGTAGCACTAACCACACGCTTTGTGCTAAACATAAGGGCTCACCCCCTAGGATAGGTTGATGAAGAACTCTATTGTCAATCTATGATCTCAATACAAGTAGGAAAAAGTTCTCACTCCTTCTTCGCCCCGGCGATTATTTTCTCACTGACCTCATGGGGCACTTCCTCGTAGTGCGAGAACTTACGGGAGTGCAATCCCCGTCCTTGAGTCATCGAACGTAAGACGGTGGAGTAACGGTAAAGCTCCGCCAGAGGGACTAATGCCTTTATGAGCTGAAAGTTCCCGCTCTGCTCCATCCCCAGGATCTTTCCTCGCCTGCCGGAGAGATCTCCCATAACATCACCCATATAGTCCTGAGAAACCTTAACTTGTACTTCATAGATAGGCTCTAACAACACCGGCCTGGCAGAAAGCACCGCCTTCTTCAAGGCCATCAAGCCAGCAATCTTGAACGAGAGGTCAGAAGAATCCACAGGGTGAAAGCTACCATCATAAAGTGTACTCTTCAGGTCAATAACCGGATAGCCAGCGAGCACTCCTTCCTGCGTGGCCTCTCGGATGCCCTTCTCCACTGCCGGGATAAATTTGCTGGGGATAGCGCCGCCCACAATGGCATTCACAAATTCGAGACCTTCCCCTCTGGATTTAGGCTCCAGTTTTATATAGACTTCTCCGTACTGGCCGTGCCCACCTGTCTGCTTTTTGTGACGATGATGTCCCTCAGCAGAGGTTTGAATAGTCTCATGATAGGGAATCTTGGGTTGAGTGAGCTCCACCCCTACTCCGAAGTTTGCCTTCAGCTTCTGTACAATCACCTCTAAGTGCAGTTCCCCCTGACCAGAGATAATTGTTTGCCTTATCTCACTGTCCACTTTGAACAAAAATGTAGGGTCTTCTTCATGGAGCTGAGCCAGACCGGTGCTTATCTTATCTTCGTCAGCTCGGGACTTAGGTTCCACTGCCATTCGAATCATCGGTTCAGGGAATTCGACGCCTGGCAACAAAACCGGCTTTCGCCGATCGCTTAAGGTATCCCCAGTGTGAGTCTGTCTCAACTTCACCAAGGCAGCTATCTTTCCTGCGGATACATTTCCAATTTCCTTGCGGATTTTACCATTCAGCAAGTATATCTGGCCGATCTTCTCTGTACCATCTCTGGTAATGTTCAGTACTTCATCGCCTGAATTTAATCTGCCCGAATAGACCCGTAAGAAAGAGAGCTCTCCCATATGGGGCTCGGAGACGGTCTTAAACACTAAGGCTGCCAGAGAACCCCCCTCTGTGCATTCCAACTCCATTTCCTTATCTGTCCCAGGGATAGTGCCTCGAACCGATGGCATCTCAACCGGGGAAGGCCCCAGCTCAGCAACGGTGTCCATAAGTGCATCTGTTCCAATGTTAGCCAAGGCATCGCCGCAAAGAATGGGGAACAGGCTCCTCTCCAACACCCCTTTCTTTAATCCCCCAAATATCTCCTGAGGGGAAAGCTCACCCTCTTCTAAGTATTTCTCTAAGAGTTGGTCATCGGCCTCTGCTGCTGCTTCTATCAGTTTCTCTCTTAACTCCTGGGCCTGGGACTGCAGGGCAGCAGGAATTTCTGCTTGGGAGGACTTTCCGTGCTCATATTGGAGAAGTTTCATCTCCACCAGATCAACAATGTTAGAGAATCCTTCTCCCTGTTCTGCCGGGAACTGCAGGGCCACTGCCTGATGGCCGAATCTCTCCGTCACTGCCTGGCAAACCTGATTGAAGTTGGCACGCTCCTTGGTCATAGCATTGACGAAAAAGAGACAGGGAATCTGGTATTTTGTGGCGTATTGCCACACCTTCTCGGTGCCCACATCCACACCCGAGACAGAGTCGAGCACAATAATGGCACTGTCAACTACCCGTAGGGTTCCTGCTACCTCCCCAATAAAGTCAGCGTAGCCGGGGGTGTCGATGATATTGAGTCTCTTATCCTTCCAGTCGCAGTGAAGCAGAGAAGCGGCGATGGAGATTTTCCTCTCCACCTCTTCAGGACGATAATCGGAGATCGTTGAACCCTCTTCCACATTTCCTATGCGGTTT
>DAOVDP010000204.1 GCA_030669445.1 Candidatus Latescibacterota bacterium
CCAGATTTCTTTCAGCCTTGTTGGTTAGGGGATTTGCAACCTTGCCCATCTGCTGCATAGCGGCGCCGTAGAGCATCATTATCAATTGGGCAAACAATGCCTGGTTCTGCTCTTCTGAACCGCTGTTTGTTGTTTTCTCTGGCATTTAAGTATCTCCTTTCTTGTAAGAATGCCAATTACCAGCTACCAGTTAGGGGGAGGGGGATAGGGCTCAGCGTAAAGGAGGACATCGGTCATCCCCGGGGGTGAAAGGTTCGGTGCACCTCTTTGAGGTATTCACGGTCGAGATGGGTGTAGATCTGGGTGGTGGAGATATCGGCATGACCAAGCATCTCCTGCACTGCCCGCAGGTCGGCTCCGCCTTCTAAAAGATGGGTGGCAAAGGAGTGTCTCAGGGTGTGGGGGCTCACCTTTCTCTCAATCCCCGCCATCCGGACATAACGGCGTAATATTTTCCAGAAGCCCATCCGTGACATCGGTTGTCCCCGGCGATTGAGAAAGAGTACTCCTTGGGAGCTTCCTTTGCAGAGTCCGGGCCGGACATCGGTTAAGTAGTGGGTAACGCACTCTATTGCTTTCTGTCCTATTGGTACCAGTCGTTCCTTCGAGCCTTTGCCAAAAGTGCGCACCAACCCCTCTTTGAACAGCAGGTGGGAACAATGAAGACTCAGAAGCTCAGAGACCCTCAGCCCAGTGGCATAGAGAAACTCTAACATCGCCCGGTCTCTTATCCCCAGGGGTTTGGTCACATCTGGTTGGTCTAAAAGTCTCTCCATCTCCCAGGGATTGAGCACGCTGGGAAGCTTTCTCCCCAGCTTAGGAGGTTCCAAATACTGAGTAGGATCGGACTGTGCCAAGCCCTCAGCGGCAAGGAAGCGATAGAATGTCCGGATGGCAGAGAGATTACGGGCAAGACTGGCCGCCTGTAGTCCACAATCCCGCAGCCGATACAGCAGGTCCAAAACATCATCCTGAGTACCCTGAGTAGCGTCCTCTGTCCCTCGGTCGGCCAAGAACTTCAGGTATCGAGCTACATCCCTCTGATAGGCATCTATCGAATTTTGTGCCAACCCCCTTTCCAATGCCAGATGGTCGACGAATTGTGTGAGAAGTTGCTTCATCTATTGCTCCATTATGCTGTGTATAAACTATACAAAACTGCTATTCAAAAGGCAAGATTTTTTTGCCCAGGTATAACCCAAGCACTTGACAGGAGGCCAAAAATTGTCTATATTTAGACGATTGTCCGGAACGACTATTTTTATCCAACAGAGATTCTTAGTCTTATGAAAAGGCTGGTGCCGCTTGGCAAGGGGAAGAGAATAGAAAAGTGGATCAAGGGAACAAGCTTAAAACAGGGGAGAAGAGATGGAAACGCAGGTGCCGAAAGTCGCAGTGATCGGAACTGGAAGAAGGGCCTTGGACGGATATATAAAAGTGCTTTTAGAGCAATTCTCAGAGAGAATAGAAATTGTAGCCGTAAGCGACAGGGTTTCTGAGAGGTTGGATGAGGCAAAACAGATATTAGGTCCGGAAGTGAAGCTCTTTTCTGACTATCAGGAATTGCTCTCCTCAACAGATGTGGATGCGGTGATTATCTGCACTCCGGACTTTACACATGAGCAGATCAATCTTGACTGCCTGAAAGCGGACAAACATGTCATCTGTGAAAAACCCTTGGCTCTGAGCCTTAGAGGCTGTGAGAGGGTTGTTCAAGAGGCAGAGACCAGGGGCAAGATTCTGCAAGTCGGCTTGATTCTTCGCTACAGCC
>DAOVDP010000083.1 GCA_030669445.1 Candidatus Latescibacterota bacterium
ATCTGTCGGCTTGAGTTATCCTTCGCGACATACAGCCCGAGAGTTTGCCTTTGAGCCATTCAGGATACCCTGTAGTTTCAAGATTTGTTGGGTCAATCTCCAACTCCTGCAATATCTGCAAACACTTTTGGAACACCTGAGGATTTGTTTTCCTCCAGTGTTTTAAATCCTTTTCAGCTTGGCGAGTTAGTTGAGAAGGCCTTGTATCACATTTCCCAGACTTCCACCATTAGTCCTTTGATCTCTTCAAAATGGCCGTCACGCGAGACCAACGTCAGGCCATGCTCCTGCGCAACGGCGGCAACCCAAATGTCGTTTTCAGGAATCGGCTGCCCCTTTTCACGCAAGAGATTCTTGATTCGGCCATACTCGCGCCCTGTGGCAGTACTGCAGCCAAGTACGGTATTGCTGGCAGCAAATTCATCTATCCGTGCCAGATTTGCTTCAACCCGTGCCGATTTACGAGCGCCAAAATAGAGTTCACCCAGAACAATGCTAGGCACAAATACTTCCTCGGCCTGAGCCAGCCATTCTTGTACCGCAACATCTTGCGCAAAGAGAGCGATCACAATATTGGTGTCCAGCAGGAATCTACCACTCATTCAAATCAACCCTCTCGCAACTCTCCTCGATGGCTTGTTCCATTGTTTGCAAATCATCAACCGCGATAGCTCCAGCAAAAGAAAGAAGTCGCTTACCAGGAACTCCTTTGGGGGTTGTCATTGCCATGGCGCGAGCGAGGTCCAGTAGCTGCTGCTGTTGCTCATAAGATAGCCGCTCAACCTGCTCAAGGATGTCTTGTTTAAGCATTGGGCTAATTATAGTCACCTCCTTACAAATTGCTTCCCACTGAATCTCCAGATAACCTAAAACCTTGCCCCTCTGCATTGGAATTTGACTCTTGTAAACCAATCAAATTTCGATCATCTCCACATTGGCCCGGGGCAAGATCACCCTTGTTCCCTTTTCCAGCTCCACTTCCACCACTCTGACCTTAGCCTCTGTCTCTATCTTTTGCAGCTCTGGAGGCAAAGAGGCTACTTCACCCAGAGCTCCAAAGTGGGGCTCTCTTATAATCCGCACTTGGGTGCCGATTTCCAACCCTCCGCTCTCTCGTTGTCCCTCGGCCCCCGTTATCTCCGAGTCTAAGGAGATGATCACTTCGGGTCTCATCACCCCCGCCCTGATCTGGGTAGCGCCGTTTATCGATGCCCGCTGGCCGGAGTACTGGACTAACAGCCGAAAGGTCTTCTCTGCCATCTCCATTCGGCCAAATCCCTCAGTTGTAATCAGGGTTATCCCTTTTTCCTCTGAGCCAGTGATAGCAACTCCTATATCGTAGCCCAGAAACTTCCTCAGGTCTCTGTCATCTATTCCTCCCACCACTACCCCCTTTACCCCCATTTCGGCTGCCTTTCCGAGGATCTCAGCAGTCACCAGTGCCCCTGCCACTAACACCTTACCTCGACATGAACTGTCTATTTCTTCCGGCGAGAGGACATCGGAGGGTTTGTCGGCTACTTGAAGGACCTCACCCCTCGTCTCCCCTCCTATTCCAAATATACCTTGGATGAAAACACCCGTTGTCTCCACAGCGCACCCCTCGGCTTCAA
Organism: Candidatus Latescibacterota bacterium; assembly: GCA_030669445.1. GTDB lineage: Bacteria > Latescibacterota > MVCY01 > MVCY01 > MVCY01 > MVCY01. The sequence goes on from DAOVDP010000083.1 coordinate 1,614, forward strand.
ACAGCTCCACTACTTTGCCATCTATGTAGGCATCTATTTGAATGGGCCGGGGAGGTTCTCTTAATATAACCTGTCCAGTGACAGAAGAAATATTCTCGATAGAACCAGAGACGGGTGCCTTTACCGTAGAAGAGAAAAGTCCAAAGAAGCTTTTGGTCTGGGCGATTATTTCATCTTTCTCCATTGGCTCTCCCAGCTCCTTCAGCATACATTTTTCCACATCCTCGGGGGGCACACCCAGAAGGCCAGCAACATTGAGGGTTTGAACATCTCCAGGGATCTGGGTTCTGGCTACTATGGTCTCCCCCGTGACTTTATCACCTACCTTAGCTAAAACCTCACCCTTCAGAGGAAGTCTCCTCTGCTTTCGAATCACAGTCCTCTCGGTCACTTTCAGACCCGGTGTATATGCATGCGCCAACTCACTGTCCTTTCAGCAGCATTGATTTAGACAGATTTAAACAAGGGTTATGATACCTGATTCTATCTGTTCACATCAACGCCATTCTTGAATTAACAAGTTATGGATTGAATTGAAAGATAATAAGGGAGAGGGAGAAATGCAAGAGAAAAAACAGGGGTATAGTTCCAGGGGCAATTGATAGATCTTCCCTGTGATGCCTGGATGTCCCGGGCAAAGAAGTCTTTTGAAATCTTGCCAAAAAAGAAATGATTGGTAATACTATGCTTTTACGCAATTACTCAATTATTCCCATCTTCCGTCCCACCTTGTGAAAGGTTTCCAGCACAAAGTCCAACTGTTCTGGGATATGGGTAGCCATGTAGCTGGTTCTGAGCAAATCCCTGCCTAGAGGAACAGAGGGAGTGATGGCGGGATTAGTAAAAATGCCTTTTTCAAAAAGCATCTTCCAGGCTTGGAAAGTCTTCATCCTGTCGCCAATAATGATGGGAATAATAGGGGTTTGGCTCTCGCCAGTATCGAACCCCATTTCCTGAAATCCCTTTCTCATCTTGCGGGTATTTTCCCAAAGCCGTTTTCTTCTCTCTGGTTCGGTTTCGATGACATCCAGGGCAGCTATAACGGTTGCCACCGCTGCAGGAGGCATGCTGGCGGAAAAGATGAGCGCACGGGAGTTGTGCTTTATGTAATCTATAACTACCTCATCCCCAACAATAAATCCACCTATGGAGGCAAAGGACTTGCTAAATGTTCCCATTATGATATCTACTTCTTGTTCCAAGCCAAAGTGCTCGGCTGTGCCCCTGCCACCTTTTCCTAAAACTCCAATAGAATGGGCGTCGTCTACCATTATCCGGCATTGATATTTCTCAGCCAATTCCACAATCCCTGGTAGATTGGCAATATCCCCTTCCATACTGAAGACGCCATCAATGACTATGAGTTTACCAGAATCTGATGGGCAAGAGGTGAGCACTTTTTCCAGATCGCTCATATCGTTGTGTTTAAAGCGCTTCATCTCTCCATAGGCCAACCGGCACCCGTCGATGATGCTGGCGTGGTCGGCCCGGTCGGTGATGATCACATCTGATTTGCCCACCACGGTGGATATGGTCCCTTGGTTGGTCTGAAAACCTGTGCTGAACACCAGAGCGGCCTCTTTGCCCATAAATTTCGCCAGCTTGTCTTCCAGCTCTTCGTGCAAGTCCAGGGTGCCGTTGAGAAATCTGGACCCGGTGCAACCGCTGCCGTATCTCTTAATCGCCTCTATTGCCGCTTCTTTCACCTTAGGGTGGGTGGTCAGTCCCAAGTAGTTATTCGAACCGACCATGATCAATCTCTTGCCTCTTATGACCACTTCGGTGCCGTCCGTGGACTCGATAGGCATAAAGTAGGGGTAATATCCCTTGGCTACGGCCTCTCTGGCCTCAGTATACTTTTCGCATTTCTCAAACAGATCCAATTTCCACCTCCTGTTTTTCAGTTACTATGGTTTGTTCCCAGGTATTGTTCTTCCCAAATTGGGGCAGTGAGCCGGGCCATCTCTTCTCCGTAACCGGTGAGGCTCTGGTAATATCCCTTATCCCTGAGTGCTTCTGCTGCCGCTTCGTCTGCGGGGCGGGCACGGGAGCGCTCTACTATCTGCCGGGCAATCCGGTGATGATCTCGAATGATGCAGGGCACTATCTGGTTGCCCACCTGAGCACGAGGTTTCAAGTAGCTGTAGTCAGATTGCCACTCTCTAATAGTTTTGAAGAAAGCAGAATCGAGCACTGTGTTCAGATTTCCACCCTTTTGGTAGATCTCGATTATATTATCTGTGGCGTAAGGGAAGAAAACACAAGGCATAACATTACCATTCCAGTCAATGTAAAGATATCCTCCCGGTCTTCCTGCTGAGATACATCCATCGCTCACTGCGCCGCTGTTCCAGAAATCAGCGAAGAATATCCTTTTGTCTTTCAGCAGCTTCTGCTCCCGTTGGTAGAGCATCAACCTCTGCTGGGGAGTGACCATCAGATCCAGCGTGTATTTGCGGCCGATGGGCATATACTGGAATATCCAGCCGTAAATTGCCCCCTGCTCGCCGAAATAGTAATCTATGAACTCGTCGCTTACCACTATCTCAGCATTGTGGCGGGTAGCAGTTATGGAGAGACCGAATGGGACACCCACTTTGCGAAGGTTCTCAAAAGCAGCCATTATCTTCTTGTGGATCCCCTTACCTCTTCTGGCATCGGTTTGTTCTTCAAAACCCTCCACAGAGATGGCTGGAGTAATATTGCCCAGTTCCGCCATCTTTGCAGCAATATCTTTGTCAATAAGAGTGCCGTTGGTGTACATTAAGAAGTAATTGTCGCTGTGCTCTTGGGCGATGTCTAAGATACCCTTACCCCGGCTTTTCCAGACCAAGGGCTCGCCCCCGGAGATGACGGTGAAGTGGGACCCCCACAGTTGGGTCTTTTCTCTCAGTATTCGGCTCACAATCTCGTAGTCCAGTTTCTGAGAACTGTCTACCGAACTGCTGGCATAACAGCCCAAGCAGCGAAGATTGCAGCCCTTACCTGGACTAATGGTGAGAAAACCGGGAGGGCAATACCTATACCTTGCCCGGTGAGCGTCCCTTTTCTCCATATCTTCCCGGAAGATCTTTCCTACCAGGATCTCAAACACCTTACATCTCACCTGTCTACAGATCAACTCTTCTCTCAGGGCCTTATCTAAGGAATAGGCCATATTCTTGATGGTGTAAAACTTATCCTCCTGTACCCTTTGTGGCCGATCGCTGCGATTAGCCAGCACCAGTCTCCTGTAAAGGTTTTTCTCTGCTACCGACAGGAAATTCCTTCTGATGGTGTTATTCGTAATCAATGTATCCACTAGATTATTGAAGAATTCGCTGGAAAGCACATCCCACATAGAAATCATAGCCGTCCCCTCCTTCCGTTACTTGGTTTTCGGGTTGGCTAAAGTATCTACCTTACAGTGCAGTTCTTGCAAGTTTTTCCTCAACTCCTGAACCTCTGCCCGGGAGACAATATCCATCTTGCCCAGGACTTGTCTTATTCCAGTCTCAATCTGGCTTTGAAGTACCCCCCGTCTTTTGTTCACTTTTGAAAAGATGCGTTTTAATAATCTCTGCCCTTCTGATTTTCCCAGCCTCTTTTTCTCCACCAGATATTGGATCACCTCTCTGGCTTTCTCCTCGGTAAGGAAGGCAGACTCTGTCGAAGCAGCTAACAGCTTTTCGATAATCTCTGAGAGCGACCCTCTGCCCCGTTTTATTATTTCACGCAGAAGCATCGGCAAGCTGAGCAGTTCGCTCTTACCCTTCTCCTGTTCCAGGATGATCTGTGCCAGAATCAGTGTAGTCAGGTCATCTCCGGTCTGGTTATCAACCACCTGAATGTCAACCCCCCTTACTATCAGAGCAGCAATCCCGGCCAGGGTGATCGGCTTACTGGCTTCTGTATCGTACATCTTTCTGTTCAAGTATTTCTTTATAATACGAGTCATCTTATCACCCCCTTTGTTGGGCACTGCATAAAATATACACAATAGAAGATCCCTGTCAACTGCTTTGGAAACATTCCAAAACCCTTTATTCACGCTGAGACAACGCCTGTTACCCCAATCAGAACGTGGGATAGGTACATTATTGAATTAGCCTATCAATGTCAATATCTGTGATGTCCTTACCCTCTGAGACAACCACTGGGTCAGGTATTATTGTGCTGTGCAGCTCGTGTCCATACCAGCCGAACAGGTCGGCGCCTCGATCATACATCATATTGTTATTCCCATCTTTGATTGCTACCACATAGTAGGTGGACGGTTCGACCATCCATATCTTATATTCGCCTTTCTTATTCGTCAAAGTAGCATTCTTCAAGGGCTGAC
>DAOVDP010000169.1 GCA_030669445.1 Candidatus Latescibacterota bacterium
TCTTCTCTTCACTTTTTCTTCAGTACCTCTTTGAGAGCTTTAAGTAAATCGGCTAATAAATACGGCTTTGAGAGAAACTGATACCCTCCTTTTTGAATGGCGCGCCAATTCGATTTTTCCCTACTATACCCGCTGGTAAACAGAACACGGATTTGAGGTTTGCGTTTAAGAAGCCATTCTACTAACTTGGGTCCCCTTCCGTCGGGTAGAACCACATCGCAGAAAATGAGATCAAAGTTCCCTTCCTCCCTCTCAAAGATATCCAATGCCTCCTGAACATTTGCCGCAGCAGAAACCACATAACCATTCTCAGAGAGCATCTTTGTGGAGGGGTCCCTTACGAATTTCTCATCCTCCACCAACAAAATCCGCTCTCCTTCACCTTTGAACGACTCTAAAGAAACAGTCGTTTTCTGTTCTTCCCTCGGCCTGACGAAAACCGCCGGTAGGTATATCCTGAAGATGGCCCCATTGTCTGGAGAGCTTTCCACATTGATCCACCCTTCGTGCTGCTTGACGATACCATACACCACCGAAAGTCCCAAACCGCTTCCTTTCCCTACTCCCTTTGTGCTAAAGAAAGGCTCAAAAATGCGCTCAATGGTGGCCTGGTCCATGCCTATTCCAGTATCCTGAACCGATAAACACACAAACTTCCCCGGCCGTGCATCCCGGTAAGTCTTGCAATATTCCTTATCCACAGGTACATTCTCGGTCTTGATGGTGATCTCTCCTCCTTCGGGCAGGGCATCCCGGGCATTGACCACCAGATTCGTAATCGCCTGCTCGACACTCCCGGTGTCTGCCTTAACCGTCCGGAGATCACTCTCCAAATCAGTATTCAAAGAGATGTCCTCCCCGATGAGACGATTCAGCATTTTGGTCAAGTCGTCAATCACTTTGTTAAGGTCAATAGGGGTCAACTCCATCGGCTGTCGGCGGCTGAACAGGAGCAGTTGACGGATCAGGTTGGCGGCACGTATCGCCGCCTTTCGAATTCCGTTCAGGGTTCGATATAATGGGTCGTCCTCCTGGACCGTCATCAAAGCAAGCTGGGTGTATCCTTGAACAGCCGTGAGTATGTTGTTGAAATCGTGGGCTATCCCTCCCACCAGCGTCCCGACCGCTTCCATCTTTTGCGACTGCAGAAGCTGTTTTTCCAGAAGTTTGCGCTCGGTGATGTCTTCACTGGTACCTTCGTAATAGAGGATTTTCCCCTCATCATCACGTACAACATGCGCCTTCTCTCTAACGATAAGAGTGGTTCCATCCTTTTTTTTCCAGTTAGCTTCAAATCCTTTCACCTGTCCATATTTTTCCATCAATTTCTCGAACTTACGCCTGTCAGCGGGAGATTGATACCCTGCCTTAACATTGATCTGCATAAGCTCATTTGCACTATCATATCCCAACATTTCAACCATAGCGGGATTGACCAATAGTATCTTTCCTTCTGGAGTGGTCTGATATATACCCTCAGCGATATTCTCAAAGATATTTCGATACTTCTCTTCAGATTTCCGCAGGGCCTCCTCAGCTCGCCTGCGTTCATCTATCTCCTGTTGTAATTCTTTGGTTCGCTCTATTACTCGTTCTTCTAAGCTTGCGTTTAGATCTTTCAATTCACGATGGGCAGATTCCAAGCTGTCAACCATGAGATTGAAAGATTGGGCTAACTGCCCCACTTCGTCCTGAGAAGAAACAGCAGCTCTCTGAGTTAGATCACCCTGGGAAATCTGTTCAACGGTCTTAGCCATTTGACTCAAAGGGCCGGTTACCAGTGTGCTGATGCCAAATACAGCAACCATTCCAACAATAAAGATCATAACACTGACTAATGCGATAGTCGCTCTACTTCGGCTAATCTCTGCCTCAAGTTCTTTTAAGGAAAGTCCCAAATAGAGTTGACCGATTTCACCAGCATTATGCAGAATAGGGGTCATTATATTATAAGTCATTCCATCTGGGGATATATAGTTATTGTTTTTTGCCCGAATGAAGTTCGCTTGATCTGCTTTATCTTTATTGAAAACAGCAACTGTCTCTCCTGAGTCGTTGAGCAGCATGATATAGACAAGATCCTTGTTCTGCCTGGTACTTTTGAGCACTTCTTCTATATTCTCAATATCTTCAAAAAACAGTGCTGGACTAATACCATAGGCTGTCATCTCGGCAATGGTCTGTGCCTTAGCGACAATTGCTTCTGTTGCTTGATTCTTCAGCCTGGCAGGGAAAAAGATAAAGATGAAAACAGAAATTACAGCAATCAAGAGCGTAAAAATCGTGGTGAGCTTTGTTCTAATTGTGGAGTTCCACCCCTCAGGGAAAAGTCTTGACCATAGTCTCATTGGTTAAGTTCTTTCGCTTTATTCAATCACTTTGGCCAACTTCAATAATTGTGAGCTAAAATCGGCACCTTCTGCTTTTGCCGCCGGCAAGTTAATGATAACTCGCGGTTTTTCACCTTTTATCCCGATTCCAACAGCAAGTCCAGACTCTACATAATCAGGCACACCGGTTAAGGTCAATATCTGTTCAGCTCGACTTACGCCAGTGACTATTTTCACCCCCAAAGCGCGCAGCGGGGCGACATAGAAAATATCAATGTTATTTCTTGAAACAGCACCTGCCAGATCCGTCTTATCTATATCAATTGGCACTTGACGAATCGGAACATCTTCAGCTTTCTTTATGGAAGATTCGTCCATCATATCCACAAACTTATTTTTCACGTTGAGAGACCTTCTGAATTTCCTCTGATAAACAATCCCGATTACAATTTCATTCCCTACCCGTGCTTTGAGTTTTCGATCAAAGGTTAATATTTTCAAAAATAGCGGGATTTGCACCTTGACTGGAACTGCCATTTCCTCAGCCCGGGACATCGGTGTCCAAAGGAATGTTAGTATGATCACCAACCCAATTCTCTTCAT
>DAOVDP010000191.1 GCA_030669445.1 Candidatus Latescibacterota bacterium
TGAAATCTAACGCAGAGACGCAAAGACGCAGAGAGAAAACAAGAGATATAATTATTTGATTATTAAAGAATATCTTCTTTCTTTGCGTCTTGGCGTCTTTGCGTTGAAAATCAATGACGCGGACTTTTTACGAAAGGATCATGATTGATTCGTGAAAAGACCCTGAACCTAATTTCACCACAGAGACACGGAGGACACAGAGAGAAACAAATTTCAAAATAATCAAGTAATTATACGCTTGCTTTTCTCCGTGTCTCCGTGTCTCCGTGGTAGATTTTAGACTTTTTACGACTGATTCAATCAAAGATGTTTTCCTTCCAGTGCTACATAGCCTTTCAGTTGACCCATCAATGCCTCGAATTCTTCTGGCAACAGGGACTGGGCACCGTCGGAGTAGGCATCTTCTGGGTGGGGGTGGACTTCAATCATCAGGCCGTCGGCCCCGGCGGCGACAGCCGCCTTTGCCATAGGTGTTACCAAACTTCTGATACCACAGCCATGGCTGGGATCAACAATGACCGGCAGATGCCCCAGTTGTTTCAACAGAGGCACAGCCGAAAGGTCCAATGTGTTGCGGGTATACTCCTGAAAACTGCGTATTCCCCTTTCGCAGAGTATCACCTGAGGGTTGCCTTCGGATATTATGTATTCGGCAGACATCAGCAGTTCTTTCACGGTAGCCATCATTCCCCGTTTTAGCAGAACAGGTTTTTCGATGTGCCCCACCCGTTTCAGCAGGACAAAGTTCATCATATTTCTGGCGCCTATCTGGAGTATGTCGGCGTACTGGACCACTAAGGGGACATCCTCGGGGGCGAGCACTTCTGTAACCACGGGCAGGCCTGTCTCTTCCCTGGCCTGGGCCAGCAATTGTAACCCCTCCTCCTGAAGTCCTTGGAAGCTGTAGGGGGAGGTTCTGGGCTTAAAGGCCCCTCCGCGCAGCAGTTTTGCCCCCGCTTTCTTGACTGCTGTTGCCGTCTCCAGTATCTGTTCCCGGCTTTCCACAGAGCAGGGGCCGGCAATTACCACAAACTGGTCGCTCCCGATCCTCACATCTCCAATCTCTATTACCGTAGGTTCTTGTTTCAACTCTCGCCCGGCAAGTTTGAACGGCTGAAGAATAGGCATTACCTTCTCTACCCCAGACACTAACTCCAGACTCTGAAGCCTCACCTTGCCCCTCTCGTCTCCAATGGCTCCGATGACCGTTCTCTCCACTCCGTATATGGGATGTGGTTTGTAGCCCAACTGTTTGATCCGGTCGAAAACCTGATTAATCTGCTCCTCTGTTGCTCCCTTTTGCATCACAATGATCATCTGATTTCGCTCTCCTTGATTTTTAATCTGCTGGCAGTAAAAAGATTATTGTTTCTTTCGTGAAAAGTCCCCGCCGTTGATTTTCAACGCAAAGACGCCAAGACGCAAAGAAAGAGATATTCTTTAATAATCAAATAATTATCTCTCTTGTTTTTTCTCTGCGACTTTGCGTCTCTGCGTTAGATTTCAGACTTTTTTCCAAGTTATATAATCGTCAAGGGCCATATCTTCTCATCCGTTTAATCCTGTTCTTGGCATTTATGTGAGCATTGAGGGATTTAGTAAAGTTATGAGTTCCATCTCCCTTAGCCACGAAATAGAGATAATCCACCTTGGCCGGATAGAAGGCCGCCAAGAGGGAGCCTTTACCAGGGTTACAGATGGGTCCGGGCGGCAAGCCCCGGTGGAGGTAGGTATTATAGGGCGATTTCACCTTGGTATCTACCTTCGAAAGTCTCTGTTTATGTTTCCCCAAGGCATAGATTACCGTAGAACAAGCATCGAGGGGCATCCTTAGCTTCAACCGTCGGTGGAAGACCGCTGAGATAAGCGGTCTCTCCCCAGAGACCTGCGCCTCTTTTTCAATTATCGAGGCTAAGGTCACCACCTGGTGGACAGTCATCCCTAACTGTGTGGCTCTCTGTTTCAGCGAGTCGGCGAATATCTGGTGAAATCGCCCTGCCATTGTCTTCAGTATTTTCTCCTCGGACATTCTCCAGTAGAATTTGTAAGTATCTGGAAAAAGATAGCCTTCCAAAGATGGAGCACTAATTCCCAATTCTTTACAGAAGTCCGGATTGTGGGCTGAGTTAACAAGCCTGGCCGAATCAATCTGTATAGGGTTTTGGAGTCTGGCAGCAACCTGCCTCACAGTCAGCCCTTCGGGGATAGTAACCTGTTGAATTAGAGCACCACTGGACTTCAGCTTTTGGAGGGTAGAGAGGGAAGATGTCGGACCTGCAAAATGGTATTTGCCAGCCCTCAGTTTCTCCTCCAGGCCGGAGAACTTTGCCGTCAGCGTGAAAAAGGAGCGACTGGCGATTATC
>DAOVDP010000048.1 GCA_030669445.1 Candidatus Latescibacterota bacterium
AGACAAACCCTGCCTGCCTCAATTCAATGGTGGTGCGAAGAAGATTGAACAGGGCAAAAAATATCGGCATTTGCAGCAGCATAGGAAGGCATCCCCCTGCCGGGTTAACATGCTGCTCTTTATAAAGCTTCATTGTCTCCGTACTGACTCTTTGCCGGTCATTCTTGTACTTTGCCTGCAAGGCAGCTATTTGGGGCTGAAGCTGTTGCATCCGAGCAGTAGCTATATAACTCTTTTTGGTTAATGGATAGACAACAAGCTTTATTAATATCGAGAAGACGATAAGCACAACCCCATAATTGGGAATAACCCGGTGCAGATAGAGAAATATCCAGAAGAATAGCTTGGCAAACGAGCGGATGATCGGCCAGCCCCAATCCATTATCTTCTCCATTCCGATATTGTACTGCTTCAACCGGGGATATTCTATAGGACCCAAGTACAACCTGTTTTCTACCTGGTCTCCGATCAACCCACTTTTGAAGAAGAAATCATAGCTTTCGCTTGCCTCTCCCTCTTCTCCCCAGATAGTCACTTCCCCCTCTCGCCCGTCGGCAGGGATGAGAGAGATCAGAAAGTACTTGCTTCTGACCCCCATCCAGCCCAGTCTGCCGCTGAGAAGGTTTTTATTTAACTGCCTTCTTGTATCAACCTTATGGCTGTCAAATTTCTCCAGCTCTCCCCCCATATAGGTACACACTTTCGTGTAGCGAAGATCTTCCTTTTGATTAGGCTCGTTGCCTGCGATCCCCCCTGTCCATCCCACTTTCACCTTTGTTTTAGGGTTAAATCCGACCAGCCTGATGGTCGTTCCCAGTAGGTATTTGCCTCTCTCTACTGTAAATTGTTTCTCAATCCTCTTCTCCCCGGCGAGGTGGGCTACAAATGTGATTTGCCCTTCCTGGTACAATCCCTCTTTGGCCGGCAAAAACTGCAATTCGGAGGTGTCTACCATTCCGTTGCCCTCATCGAAAGAAAGGGTAAATCCCTTTGCATCTGGGGGTATTAGACTCACCTCTTCAATCCTTTCCACCTTGGAATCCACGGCGCGGGAGAAGTTCTTCAGCCTTAAGCCTACTATAACTCCTCCCTTGGTGCTGATCTCTCCGTGCAAGAGATCGTTTTCAACAGGGATGCTGCGAGGCACAAACTCCTGAGTCTCCAGGGAAGCAAATGTCTCTATCTTTTGGGTAACAGCCGGACCTTGCTGGGCCACCGAGGAGGGCGGCTCGTCTTGGCGACGGGCAGCTGCTATCTTCTGGCTCTCCAGAGTCTTTTTCTGTTCCTCACTGAGAAAAAACCGCTGATATATCCGGCCCCACGAGATAATGATTAATCCAATAAGCACAAAAGCCAACAGGGTTCTTTTATCCATCAATGTCTCCTCCCAGTTTGATCACAGGATCATACCCCCCAGGACAGAAGGGATGGCATCGGAGTATCCGCTTCATAGACAACACTCCTCCCTTTAGCAGCCCAAATCTATCTATGGCCTGGAGGGAATAAGTAGAGCAAGTTGGGTAAAAGCGGCAATTAACTCCTAAAAGTGGAGAGACAAGGAATTGGTACCCTTTGATTATTAAGATAAGTATCTTCTTCATCTCAAACGGCCAACTCTTTCCGCCCCTTTCTCCTTCTGCGGTTAATTATCTCTCTCCCCTGTGGGGAGCTCATTCTCTTGCGAAAACCATGTTTGTTGTGTCTCTTCCGATTACTGGGCTGAAATGTCCTCTTCATTTCTCTCCTTTGTTGTGTGTGTTCAATAAGGCTGTTGAACTGTGATTTAACAAGCTACCTTCCCGGGATCTTCTGGCACTTAATATAGACCCCGGAGGTGATTTTGTCAAGTCTTTTGCTGAACTCGTCCCTAAAGAAGTTTATAGCAAATATTATTAAAGTCTTATTGGATAAGCAGAATGGAAGAGGAGGAAAAAACTCCTTGACTTTCAGGAGAAGACCTATTAAATTTAATTTAGGTCTCAACAAAACTAAGTCGTTGATATTTAGTTGTTTTGCAGAAAGGATTACAGATGCTGGGCCGAGAAGAGGTTGAGGAGTTCTGGGCAAGATGCCTTTTGCGAGCAGAGGCTAAGATTCCCCGGCAAAGCTTTGAGACCTGGCTTCGTCCCACCCGTCTGCTTCGGCTGAACAACGAGACTGCGGTAATTGAAGTGCCCAGCTCCTTTTTTGCTGAATGGTTAGAGCAACACTATCTTCTTTTAATCCAGTCGGTTATCTCCGAACAAAGTGATGTTTCTCCTCAGATCTCCTTCTCTGTGGCAAGCACGGCCGAGAAGATAGAGCTCCCCCCCACCGTTTTACCTGAACCTCAAATCCGTGACCAAAAGAAAGCGCCCTCTGACTCCACTCCTTCTCTGTTTAATCCCCGCTATACTTTTGATACTTTTGTAGTAGGCAAAAACAACCAATTTGCCCATGCAGCTTCTCTCGCTGTCGCTGAATCGCCAGGGACCACCAGATTTAATCCCCTGCTTATTTATTCAGGAGTAGGTATGGGGAAGACACACATTCTCCAGGCTATAGCCCAGTATTGTCTTAGCCGAAGTAACGCAAAAAAGGTGAATTATGTCTCCTCGGAAAAATTTACCAACGATTTCATCCATTCAATTCAAGACAATGATACTACAGAGTTTAATAGGATGTACCGGAGTTCTGATGTACTATTAGTAGATGACGTTCACTTTTTTATCGGAAAGGAGAGCACTCAGGAGGCTTTCTTCCATACATTCAATACCATCCACCAAAATGGAAAGCAGATCGTTCTCACCTCTGATAGATCCCCGCGTGAATTAAAAGGCCTGGAGGAACGGCTTATTTCCCGCTTCCAATGGGGCCTGGTAACCGACATACAGCCACCAGACTACGAAACCAGGATCGCTATTCTGCGCAAGAAAGCAGAAATGGAAGAGATTCGTCTGCCTGATGAGGTTATCTTCTTTATCGCCAAAAATGTCACCTCTAACATCCGCGAACTGGAAGGAGCTCTAATAAGACTGCTTGCCTACTCATCTGTAACTGGCGAGGATATCTCATTGGACTTAATCCCCAGAGTACTTAAGGATATTATTAGATCCTCCTCTAAGAACATAACGATCGAATCTATACAGGCTGCGGTTTCTACTTTTTACAATATTCCCATTGACTTAATTATAAGCAAAACAAGGAGAAAAGAGGTAGTGACCGCTCGTCAAGTGGCTATGTATTTTGCTAAAACATTAACTAGTAGTTCTCTGAAAACAATAGGACTACATTTTGGGGATAGAGACCATAGCACCGTAATCCACTCCTATCAACTTGTTGAGCGCCGGAAAAAAACGGATAAAACATTCAATAATGAAATTAATAATATCATCTCAAAGATTAAAGGGTTTTGAGTCTTTGTAAAATAGTGATTTAATATCCTGTTTCGGTGGATAATATCTGTCTTAGAGGATCCTCTCTGAGGGACGGAATCTTATCGTCCTCAACGGGTTAGCGTATAAGCCGAATATCGAGACAGAAAATATTAGAGCATATAGACATTAAAAGAGGTCTGTTTATTAACAGAAACTGTGGAAAACGGGGGATATCTATCTTCACTTTTTTTCCCCGCGCTGCTTTTACAGAAGTCTGTTTAAAAAATCGAGTGGATATTAAGATTTCTTACACAATCTCGTTCACACTTTAATTATCTAAGAAAAATAGTGTTACTTAAGGTTTTGGGTAGTTATCCACTAGTTGATTATTAGTATGATATATTTATAGAAAGAAACATAATTTTTAAAATACTCTGTTAATCCAGGGAGGGAAATCAAATGAAAATCAAAATTGAACAGAGTAATTTCAGTGAGGGAATACAGAAAGTATTCAGTATTGTTCCCATTAGAACAACGCTGCCGATACTTTCTAATATTCTCCTTGATGCAAAAGAAGGTGGCTTAAATATATCTGCCACGGATTTAGATGTTTCGATTTCCACCAAAATAGCAGCGGAGGTCGAGCAATCTGGCTCCATAACTGTGTTAGGAAGGAAGTTCGCAGAGGTATTAAGGGAGTTACCCAATGCTCTGCTCTCCTTGGAATCAGATGGTGAACGCGTTTGGATTTTGAGTGAGAGAGGGAGGTATAGCTTAATGGGACTTCCTGCTGAAGATTTCCCCCGACTACCCTCTGGGGTGGAAGGGACAACTATCCAACCAGAAGGTGATGTACTGGCAGAGATGATAAGAAAAACAAGTTTTACTGTCTCAACAGATGAAAGCAGGCCAGCCTTAACCGGAGTCTTGTTTAAGGCCGATGGGAAAAGAATAAACATAGTTGCTACTGACGGTCATCGATTAGCCGAAGTGAAGAAGAACCTCTCCGTGCCATTTTCTACTTTTGAGGCAATAGTTCCTCCTAAAGCCTTAAGCCATTTAACCGGTCTAATCTCTGGAGGAGAGCAGCTTAAGAAAGTAGTTGTGGGAGAGACATACATAGCGTTCGATTTGGGAGAAACGCAGGTATATTCTCGTCTTATAGAGGGTCCTTATCCTGATATTGAACGAGTAATTCCCCATGCTAATGAGAAGAAAATGATTGTGAACAATGAAGACTTCTCTTCTGCGGTGAGGAGAGTTGCCGCTCTTTCGGATACCGATACCCATCAAGTCTGTTTTCTAATCCGTAAGGGAACGGTAAAACTCTCTACAACCAGCCAAGAGATGGGGGGAGAGGCTACAGAAGAGGTGGATGTCCAATATAATAATGAAGATTTAGATATTGGATACAATGCTAACTACATATTAGAAATATTAAAAAGGATGAAAAGCAACGAAGTTGTATTTGAGTTGGACACCCCTGTGAGTGCTGGAATTGTCAAGCCAGTAACCCAGCCTGAGGATGAAGATTATCTGTGCCTTATTATGCCGTTGCGACTTAACGATTAGAAAAGGGAGTTTTCGTTATTAGAGAGAGATGGAAACAGCCAGCTTGTATTGGCGAGCTGCTAACAGGCTTAATCAGTGAGTTAGGAATAGAGAAGAAAATAGCTGAGACTACAGTCTGCCAGATTTGGGACGAAGCGGTGGGAAATAATCTCTCCCAGGTCACCTCAGTGGTCTCCATCAAAAGGGGAAAGCTTTTTGTAAGGGTGAAGACCCCTACTTGGCGGAACGAATTAGTATTCTTAAAAAGCGAGATAATATCCAAGTTAAACAGAAGGGTGGGCAAGAAAGTAGTAAAGGACATTATTTTCGTGTAAGCAATAAGAGCAATCCAGCCACAAAGACACAAAGAAAAATATCTATTATTTACTCTTGGTGTCTTCGTGGCGAGTAATAATGGAGGTAAAATGGAGTCTTTGAATGAGGAGTACAGTGCATCAAGAATACAGGTGTTGAAGGGGCTGGAGGCCGTGAGGAAAAGACCGGCGATGTATATCGGCAGCACGGGTACTACCGGACTTCATCATCTTGTCTATGAAGTGGTAGATAACAGCATCGACGAAGCCCTTGTTGGCTACTGCGATGAGATAGAGGTCACGGTGAACAAAGACGGCAGTGTCACCATCGTTGATAACGGCAGGGGAATACCTGTGGATATACATCCTACCCAGAACAAACCCGCCCTTGAGGTTGTGATGACAATGCTCCATGCCGGCGGTAAATTCGACAAGAAGACCTATCGAGTCTCGGGAGGACTCCATGGGGTGGGCGTCTCTGTGGTTAATGCCCTCTCTCTTTGGTGTGAGGTTGAGGTCTGGCGCGAAGGGAAAGGATACCTCCAGCGTTACCACCAAGGGACACCTGAGACGGAAGTAAAAGAGATCGGAGAGGCAGAACATTCCGGGACGAAGGTCTCCTTCCTCCCGGACCCGGAGATATTTGAAGTCACCGATTTCAGCTTTGATGTTCTTTCCCACCGGCTCAGAGAACTCGCCTTTCTCAACCCAGGGGTTCATATCTCCATTAAGGATCAAAAAAGTGATAAGGAGCACATCTTCCAATACGACGGAGGCATTTCCTCTTTTGTCGAGTACCTGGATGAGGAGAGGAACCCCCTTCATCAGCCTCCCATATACTTTGAGCGTAAGCGAGATGCTATCTCTGCTGAGGTAGCGATGCAGTACACGGAGTCCTACTCTGAAAATATCTTCACCTATGTGAATAATGTGAGTACAGTGGAGGGGGGGACGCATCTTATCGGGTTTAAAGCCGCCTTGACGCGTGTTTTTAATGTCTATGCCCAGAGGGAAAACGCACTTAAAGCAATAACGACCTCATTGTCTGGCGAGGATGTGAGAGAAGGGCTCACGGCGGTGCTGAGCATTAAAATGCCCGATCCCCAGTTCGAGGGGCAGACGAAAACCAAACTGGGCAACAGCAATATCAGGGGAATTGTTGAATCTCTGGTGACAGAGAGCCTTATGGAGTTTTTCGAAGAGAACCCCTCGGTGGTGCAAAAGATATTGATGAAATCCATAGAAGCGGCCAGGGCCAGAGAGGCGGCTCGGCGGGCCAGAGAGCTCACCCGACGCAAGACAGCCTTAGCCAGCAATAGCCTGCCGGGTAAACTGGCCGACTGTTCCAGTAAGAACCCAGAGGAATGTGAGATATTCTTAGTAGAAGGTGACTCTGCGGGGGGGTCCGCTAAACAGGGGAGAGATCGCCGATTCCAGGCAATCTTACCCTTGTGGGGAAAGATGCTTAATGTTGAGAAAGCAAGAATTGACAAAGTCTTAGATAATGATAAGTTGGAACCCATTATCACCGCCTTGGGAGCCGGCATAGCAGAGGAGTGTAATCCCCAAAAGCTTCGCTATAACAGAATTATAATTATGGCCGATGCAGATGTGGACGGTTCGCACATCCGCACCCTTATCCTCACCTTCTTTTTCCGATATATGCGCAGCCTTCTCGAGAAGGGCCATATCTGTATTGCTCAACCTCCGTTATTCTCTATCCGAAAGGGGAAGAAAGAGGAATACGCCTACAACGAAGAGGAAAGAGAGGCTGTTATTCGTCGCTTAGGGGAAGACAAGGGAATTATTGTCCAGCGCTACAAAGGGTTGGGCGAGATGAATCCGGAGCAGCTTTGGAAGACCACTATGAATCCTGAGACCCGAATGCTGTTGAAAGTGACCTTAGAGGATGCCGTGGAGGCAGAGAAAGTATTCTCCACTCTTATGGGGGGACAAGTCGAGCCCCGGCGAAAATTCATTGAAGAGAACGCTAAGTATGTGCAAAACTTAGATGTGTAATTTGTCCCCTTGAAATATTTGCCCTGCCACGAAGAGTCAGCCTTTAGAGATGCACCCCGGCCTTAATGTGGTAGAGACGACCCGGCGGGTTGTCTCTACGATATATTGTCTAGTATTACGTTTCACGAAAACCTTTACGCTGTCATTGCGAGGAGCGAAGCGACAAAGCAATCTCTAAGAAGGCTCACAAACTACACCACGGGATCGCTTCGCTAACGCTCGCAATGACAAGTTTTTAATGAAACGCTACACTAGCACTACACCCCCCCCAAGATCTCTCCCAGAATGGTTAGTATTTGCAGGAACTCTACTGAGGGATCACATCTTCCCACCGGACAATCGCCCAGTAGCCCTCTGAGTCCTCCCGCAGTTTGTATTTCATAGGCTCATTGATGTAAACGCCGTGCTGTTTGCTTTCCTCCAAATAGAGATAGATATTCACGGTGCCTTCGTAGATC
>DAOVDP010000119.1 GCA_030669445.1 Candidatus Latescibacterota bacterium
GGCGGAGAGGTAGTGAAGGTAATAGAGAACATAAAACCAGAGGAGTTGACAAAAGCAAGCAGTTCCCTCCAGAGAATCGAGCTTCCGCTGAGAGAGATAAGCCAGGCAGAACTACAAAGGGCTAAGGAGGTAGTAGAGGCATCCCGGGGAAAGAAGCTGTTCTTGGTTGATGGGGTGCCAGAGGAGATATATGCCCGGGAGATCGTAAAACTGAGCCAGCATAAAGGCAAACCGGCACTTGTTGAGGTGCAGGTGATCACTCTAGACGATAAAGCCGCCTTGGTGGGAGTCCCCGGAGAGGTGTTTGTGGAATTAGGACTTGAGATCAAGCGAAGCTCAAAGTTCCCTTACACTTTTGTCCTGGGGCTGGCAAACGGCTATCTGGGATATATTCCCACTTCAGCGGCATTCGACCAGGGCGGATATGAGGTCAAAACCGCCTCCTGGAGCAAATTCGACCGTAGTGCAGGGGAAATTCTGGTGGCGGCTGCCTCAGGGATGTTGGAGGGGAATCTGTAATCTGCCTTGACAATTTATTTAAATGCAGTATATTAGCGAACCTCCTTCTCAGAAAGGAGGTTCGCCATATGTGTAACCCGACATTTCAGGCCGCTTTCGGAGAGAACTTCCCCGACAGGGATGCTGCAGAAAGGCTACTCTTAACGTAAAACTACTGAGATCCCTCTTTCTTTGACACTGCGAGGTTGCCAAGAATTTGCTTCACCTTGGATATATCTACCAGTTACCCCCGAGGGTAATTGGTGTTCGTGCCTACAACAGCTTAACCAGCCTATCCTCTTTCCATGATTGATAGGCTGACATGCACAACTGGACAGCCCTACGGCCATCTTCACCAGTAATAGGAGGTTCTTTATTCTCGACAATGGCGTCCACAAAATCCTGATCTTCGTTTTTAAAAACATCTTTTTCGACTTCACCCGGCTCAGGTTTGAATACTAACTCCCAATCTCTGCCACGCTTGAGCATAACACGATCATAGCTTTTCACATTGAGAAGCCCTTTTTCGCCAATGATTTGAGCTGTGTCTCCTCCCCCTTCTAAGATACGGGATCCTGAGACACCCGGAGGTGCGCTGTAGAGTATACAGAGAGTAGCGTAAGCCCCATTAGCAAAGGTTACAAAGACTATTCCTCCGTTCTCGACGGGTTCTTCTATCCAGTAATTACTAAATTTGGCGAAAACTTCCTTTACTGGACTATCTACCCACCAAATCAACCGGTCAACCACGTGAATACCAAACCCGATAAATAGACCCATGCTAAGTTTGGGATCAAAGAACCAACTATCTTTCGGTGTTTGCGTTAAATCCGGAGCACCCACTTCCATAAACACTCTTACCATCAAAATCTTGCCAATTTGATCTTGATCTATTACCGTTTTTGCATGCCGATCCACGGGAAAATAGCGTCTGCTGTGCCCCACCATAAGTTTAACCCCTGACTTATTTGCCGCCTCTATCATCCGGGCACAGCCTTCAACTGAGGTGGCCATCGGTTTTTCCACCAAGATGTGCTTACCGTTCCTCGCTGCCCGGATAGCTTGTCCCTCGTGGAAGCTGTGGGGGCTGGCAATGATCACCGCATCCACATCTGTTGCTCTCAGCAGATCTTCAGGCTTCTTTTCGTAACGAATGTTGTAAGTCTTGGCGAACTTAGGGGCTCGGCTACCTCCAGCCACAGCAACTAGGTTGGCATTGTCAACCTGGGCTATAGTGCGAGCATGGACATTCGCCCAGTTACCCGATCCCAAAATACCTATCCTAATCTTCTCCATCGTTTGTTCCTTTCTGTTTTGTATGCCACGGTTCTTCGCGCTCTTTTACACTTTTGTGCCTGATTTTTTCCTGTCTTGGTTACAGTATTTCTCTATAAGAGCCAATCTCCTGGTTATCATCACGTTAATTGAGTTCTTTCCCTTTTACAACTGTACCGTCCTCTGCGAGAGAACTGCGTCAAGGAAGATTAGAAACAGGCGATTTCCCTCTGCAGACCAGATTACCATTTCTGGCCTACCACCCATAGATTGTGTGTCCCTGGCCAGGAAACCAAATCACATCCACCAGAAGGGAAAGGCCAGCCCCAATAAAATAACCGCATATAAGTCCAAAGAAAAGTGGGCGTGCAGTTTTGTAGAGTTTAACCCCACCAAGCTTCAGGATTATGGATTTAGCTGCCCAGGCGATAAATATCGAAAGGGCTGAACGGCTAATTGGCAGCGTGGAAGCAACAGTAAAGCCTATAGGGTGTAGAGGCCACCAGATGAATCTGTACCTCATAAACATCAGTCCTGCCATAACAATACCTCCCACCCCCAAGAAAAAAAGCCTCCGCCAGTCGGGTCCAAAAGGATTTAGCATCTTATTCACAATACTTTCAAAGGGTATGGTACAACCTCCCCTGAATATGTGTCCGCCAAAATTATATGCCCCGTGATGGTATCCAATGTGAAGTGTATACAGTATAGAGACAAACAACCCCAGCATTATTGAGATGCCTATTGCTAAAAGGACGGATTCTCTCTTTAATTTCATCTCATCGCTAAGTTTGGTGGCGTGAGCGACTGCAGGCATAAAGAATGATTTAAGATCGCAAAACCAAGCATAGGAAAAGGCTAAAGCGGTCATACTTGGCCCAGAGATTGATGAAGACCCAAGAGTGTGAATGGTAAAGGACTGGGGAATCAAAGGACCTCTGAGAAAGACTAACCCGCTTTCGATAACAATCCTGGTTACTCCTATGTAAATAATCAAGGCCGCGAACAGAAAGACAAAAGCGACCTTGTAGCTCATACCTGATTGATGCAGCCAACCAACAGTATACATCAATCCAAAAATTAACCCAAACACAGCCGTTCTATATGAAAGGAGTTCCTTGGAGTCATCGACATTGCAGTTTTTATTGAATGCTTTTCGAAAGACGTCTCTCAGGTGATCTCGTGCCATCCACAGTCCCCATAACACCATCACAACAAGGGCACCGAAGCCCTGCCATCCCATTGAAGGATATCTTGAGCAATAAACATCTGCTGATCCAATACTAAATCCCACTCGATTGTAAATGCCAACTTGAATAACTGAAAGTAGGTAAAAAAACCAGACGCTGAGTAGTACATCCAAATTCGCCAGAAATGCAAATCCGATCAGAGGGAAAAATATCTCAGTAGTTATGGCGGGGAAACTTCTTCCCACCTGTATCGAGCCCTTTAATGGTATTTGAGGAAACAGGGGAGTGAAGTAGCCAGCAATATTCCAAACCACAATGAATAGAGGGATAGCAAAACCAATCCGGAAGATTCGACCACGCACAAAAGTAGGTAACAACGATCTATTCTCTGCTTTTTTAACCATTTCCAGAGGGACTTCACTCAGAGGAAATACCAACTTTTCCTT
The DNA here is from genome assembly GCA_030669445.1 of Candidatus Latescibacterota bacterium. Taxonomy (GTDB): domain Bacteria; phylum Latescibacterota; class MVCY01; order MVCY01; family MVCY01; genus MVCY01. The sequence continues at coordinate 3,410 of DAOVDP010000119.1, forward strand.
GTTTACCCATTGTCTTTTCAAAATGGCAACTATGCATAGGCATACGAACAAAATCACGATTATCAGACTTAACCACCAGACTAAGGGGATCATCCATGCTCCCCAGGGGATTTTTTCGCCTTCTGGCAATCCTTCGAAAAACCACTTCACAGCACTACCTTTGCCATCGAGTGTGACCCAGTTAGGCATGTACTTATAGAGATAATCCCCCCACTGGTTTTCAGGTGAAGCAAAATAGTGGGGTGCCGCAATAATTCCCAACAAATACCCCGTTAAATTCGTTGCGATAGTGGAACCAACCAGTCCCATTATAAAAACGATGATCAATTCGGAAGGGCGAAGTGCTAAGCGAGGATTTATCAACTTCAATATCAGATTGAGGAGAACAACTATGACAATAAAGGGAAAGACAAGGCCTAAGGGGAGATAGTCACACGCCAGCAAGGAAGAATGCAATATGTTGTATGAGTATGGGGCGCCAACATTGATGATTACAACCATTAAGATGCCCAGTAGCAGTGATCGAACAGTCAATCCGCTCCACGGTTTTGATCCCGTAGCAGATAAAGAATCTGGCATCAATCACTCCCTTAGGCTGAGATGTCAACTACTTCTTCCAACAGAGATAGGTATATCTTCGGAGAAAAGTGTGCAACTGTTGAGATGCGGTTGAAATATTCCAACCCCATCCTCAATAAGCAACTCCCACTGTTCGGGTGGCAGTATTATCACCAGCATCGGCATCCACGTGAATCTGACAGACATAAATTCCAGGGGCAACTCTCTCTCCTGAACTATCCCGACCACCCCAGACATAAGAATTTCCTGATGCCGGTTCCAACTCCTTGATCACTTCTCCTCGCAGATCACAGATCGTCACTTTCGCTGGTTTGTTTACTTTGAATATGCTGAAGCTGATAGTCATCTCGTCGTTTGCACCATCGCCGTTCGGGGTGATTATCCTGGGAGTAATAAAGAGATTGCCGATCAAATCATCGCTGGCTGGCAGTGACGGCAGGGCAACAGTGGTTGCCTCCCTTCGCACAGGGTCGATCCTCTGCCAGAGACCTGGTTTTGCTGAATTGCCTACAAACGCATCGAGAAGCGTGCAATTTTC
>DAOVDP010000201.1 GCA_030669445.1 Candidatus Latescibacterota bacterium
GTGCCTTTTCCAATTTCGGCCACAGCTTGTCCCACTGCTTTGCGTCGTGGGGGTGGATGCCCGCACTGCCAAAGATGAACTGGTAGTGCTCAAGCAACGTGGCAAAGTCTTCTGTCTCTCGCTCTGTGAAAAAAGAACAGACGGTAAGGATCTGATCTATCCCATGAGTTAGGGCGTTTTTAATTACCTGTGCCCTGTCCTTTCTAAACTGAGGGTCGGTAAGGTGTGCGTGTGAGTCGAAGATCATATCTCCTCCCAGAGGAATAGCTGTTTGCTTATCTTCTCGGAGCGTGACTTCTGGGGAGGATATAACTTGCCGGCTAAGGTGACAAACCGCTGTGCCCGATTTGCCACCGCCCTCAGTTTCTTGAGCTGCTCCAGGTCTCTGAATTTTGTGTCCCTGCGCATCTCTATTATCCTTTTGGCTGAGATTCTCCCGATCCCAGGCACTCGGATGAGCTGTTCAAAGGAGGCAGTATTCAGTTCTACCGGAAATCTATCCGGGTGGTTCAGGGCCCAGGCAAGCTTAGGGTCTTTGTCTAACAGGAGGTTGTTCTTCTCTTCAAATACTAACTCCTCGGCCTTAAAGCCGTAGCGGCGCAGAAGGAAGTCTGCCTGGTAAAGCCGTGCCTCCCTGAGGGGAGGGCAGGGGGGAAGCTGCTGTAATGGGGTGTCTCCTACAGGGATAAATCCGCTGTAGTAAACCCGGCGCAGACCGGATCCCCGGTAGAGGTTTTGGGAAAGGGAGAGGATCTCCCGGTCGCTCTCTCCACTGGCACCCACCACCAACTGTGTGGTAACTCCGGCCCGTAAAGGATGAATCGAGTTGTAGATAGCAATCTCCTCAAGTCGCTCCCAAAGTTGAGACTGGAATTGTTTGTCGGGACTGAGGTGGGCCAGGTACTTCTGTGCGGGCGCTTCCAAATTTATGGAAAGCCTGTCCACCAACGGACCCATCTTTTTGATAAAGACCTCGTCGGTGCCAGGCAGTATCTTACAGTGGATGTAGCCCCGGTAACCATAGCGGCGACGGAGAAGCAAAATGGTCCTGAACATCTTTTCCTGAGCCTGGTCAGGGGTGGGGTGTATTGCCGAGGAGAGAAATAACCCCTTCACCCATCCTTTTCTCCAGTAACGGAGGAAAAGCTGTGAGAGCTCCTCAGGACTGAACTCCACCCGCGGGCAATCCCTTGCCTTTCGGTTAACACAGTAGAGACAGTTGTATTCGCAGAGGTTGCTCTGGAGAACCTTAAACAGGTTAACGCAATTCCCTTTTTCTCCCACTGCCGGATAGATGAAGTGGAACCGCAAGGAACGTCTCCCCGAGGCAAAAAGTAGAGGCATTCCCGTGACATCAAACTGGGCCAGCTTCCCTAAGGTGTCCAGCTTTTTATCTGGGTCAGCTCTTTTCACAATTTGAACCATGTTTGACTCGTAAAAAGTCTAAAATCTAACGCAGAGACGCAAAGTCGCAGAGGAAAAACAAAAGAGATAATTATATGATTATTAAGGAATATCTTCTCTCTTTGCGTCTTGGCGTCTTTGCGTTGAAAATCAATGGCGGGGCTTTTTACGAATGGATCAACCATGATTCACCCGTAGAAAGTCCGGCGGTGACCCTTGATTGGTGGTCTAATCCATTCAAGCACAGCCCAACCGATAAGCAGAGCCTTGCTCATCGGTGCGGGCCAAAGAGTCACAGAGAAAGAGAGTTAGTGCGCGGTAACTGAGGAACTGGTGACTGGCTGCCAATTACCAATATCTCAGAACAATACGGTGGTGGAGAATCGAGGTGTGTTATTTAGTCCCTGAAACAGATAAGCGAAATCGAGTCTGAAGGCTGTGCCAGAGGCTAAGCTATATTCGATGCCGAATCCCACCGGGAAGTTGCGTTGAGGTTCCGGATCCAGGGTTTGGGAGAATCCGGCGCGCAAGGCCAGAAAATTCAGATAGGTCCTCTCGATGCCAAAATGGAGGGCATCTTCACTATCCTGGTA
>DAOVDP010000075.1 GCA_030669445.1 Candidatus Latescibacterota bacterium
AACCTCCCCCAGGATGTAGGCCTGTTCAATGAATTCCACGCTTTGATTGTCCACCTGGGCAAAGATTTCTGCCGGCGCAAACCTCGGTGTGGACAGTGTCCGCTGAACGATAGAGTTTACTTTCAACTCTCACCGGAAGAGAAGGACCGCACCGGATAAAAACTCCCACCTATGGGCTGTCTAAGGTTGACCCGGGGTCAAGACCGTAGTGTGGCCCCTTGGGAAGGCAGAGAGGGAGAAGGCGTGAGGGGGCAAGTGGGAGAAAAAGCTTCGCACTTCTCACTTCCAACTTGTTCTACGGGAGGACAAGCCCCCACACTACGGGGTTTATTTGCTTGCCAGGGATAACCCCCAGTTTCGATCTGGCCAGAAATGAAATCTCATAAGCACGCCGCTGTTGAGTTCCTGAAGAAAAAAGCCGCCCTTGCTACAGAGGCAAAGGCGGCTCGAGGAGAAAGAGTTCTCCAGAGTTACTTCAAAAGCAGCATCTTTCTTACCCCAAGAGTTTCCTCACCAGTCTTCAAGCAATAGAGGTAGATCCCGCTGGAGACATCCCTGCCCAGGTCATCCTTTCCGTCCCAGATGACTGCGTGGGTGCCTGCTTCCATGGCAGTTCCAACCAGTATTCTGATTCTCTGCCCCAGGGTGTTGTAGACCTCCAGCTTGACAAAAGAAAGCTTGGAAAGGGTGAAGCTGATCATCGTCTCCGCATTGAAGGGGCTGGGATGGTTCTGAGAGAGGGAAACACCGCTTACCCCTTGCTCGCCTGCTTTTTCCCTGCCCAGTTGACTCGGGTCATAACCCAGTTCCAACTTGGCAAACTCGCTGACCAGATCATCAGGATAGCTCTGGACAAAATCCTCGAAGACCTCTGTTGCCTTCTGTTGGTCTCCCAGGTTATGTTTGTAAATCATTCCCTTCTCGAACAGTAGGTCCCTCTCCCACTTTGTCGCTTTGAACCTCTCCAGCAGATCTGAAACTCGAGCTAACGCCTTCTCTCCAAGGCCTAATCTGGAGAGCACTGTGACACTGGCCCGCAAGGCAGCATCCCCTAAAGGGGTATTGGAGTACCTAACTGCGACATCCTTCAGATAGGCCAGGGCGTCTTCCTCCCTCCCCAGTTTCCTATATGCGAACATCAACTCACACAGGGAGGACTCCGCTGCTCTGGAATCAGGATAGGCCTCGATCACTCTTTTGAAGCTCTCCAGAGCCTCCCCATAGCGGCCCGCCGAGAGAAGCCAGGACGAGGTCTTATACTCCTGCCTGCCCGGCTCATCTCCCGCGGAGCCTGCACCGGTAGCAAGCCCAGCCACTATCTTCGCTGGCCCAGACAAAGGCGGCTGCCAATCCACCTCATCCCCTGAAGCAGTATAGATACTGGGATCCGAACCTCCCCACCAGTTCCGTTCAGCCTTTATGGTTAAACCGCTCCCCGAATTGACGTGGACGTCATAGCCTCCGGTCAGGATGTTGTTATTGCCGTACTTGCCGGACTGATTCAGCCCAAGCTCCGGCTTTGAATTGAATAGACACACCACCCCTCGTCCGCTGCCGGTGATGGTGTTATGCCCATTGGGTTGGCGAATTTCAGGATCGGATTGGTTGTACAACATAATCCCAATGGTGCAGCCGCCTATCGAATTGTCCTTGATGTTGGGGCTGGAACCATAACCATAGGCGTAAATACCATACTCAGAGTTATAGATTGAATTGGCCTCGATAGTAGGTGAGCAGTATCTGCAATATACTGCAGCGTGACCTCTGAGCTTAAAACCAGTAAGCTTGGCATTGACCTCGTCGAACATGACGGCGGTAGTGTAGTCTGTCCCCACATCTATGATGGTGTTGCTTGAACCGGCCCCCACTAAGTTTACACCGGCCTTCATCAAGACGCACTCATCGTAGGTGCCGGAAGCTACATAGACCGTCTGGCCGTTTGAGGCGGCATTGATGGCAGACTGGATGGTCGGATAGTGCCCCTTTAACGTACTGCCCTGCTTGACAGCGATATCCGGGTTCCAAGAGGCGCCATTATCGGTGATAGTGCCGCCGGTGGACTTGAGATAGTGGCCGTTTAGGTTGACGATAGCGCTGGATTGGATAGTGAGGGCTTTGCCGGGAGGGACACTGACATTCCCGGACTGGAGGGTGAGGGTTTTGCCAGAAGGAACAGTGACGTTGTCGGTAAGTGAATAATTAGCGTTAACATATGCCCACTCATTATCTTCAAACCCATAAGTCATAGCATTGCTAAGAGAACCGATAAGCCCAGGAGTGATTTTTGCAGAACAACTTTCATCCACTGAGGCAATGTAACAGGCTGTCGATTCAATTCCGCACTCTCCATAAGCGATTCTCAAATAACCGTTTTCCCCCAAGCTGTTCCGCGGCAATCTTTACAAATCCAATACTCATCCTCATCGTTGTACCCTACAATGACAACAGAATGAAGACCAAGATACTCGCCCCAAACATGACGATAAATACCACCCGTATAATATTTATAGTCTTCATACATCTGCATAGTAGCATTAACAGGGCTACATCCAAGTGCTGATTTTATACTGCCGATACCGTCATCGATAGAAGACTCCGAAACAATCGTGTAGTAAGCATGATCATAGTTGGGAAATGAGTTTATGCCTGATTCTGAAGGGGCTTTATAATAAAGCATATACCACAATCCACAATCCGAGCCCCCACCTCCGCAACCACCACAACTTGCATGAGTGGTAATGTGCCATTCATCCAAGTCGATCCCTATATTAGAACCGTGGAGATAATGGAGCAGACCTTCAACTACGCCCGTTGCCGCGTGCGCCCAGCAATTGCTACATTCTGCTTGCTCAATCGGGCTCATCAGACTCTTCCAATCAGGAACAGCAAGGGCTTTGCGCAGGCTTCTTTCTTTGCTGGCTTTGTATTCTTTGTATATACTATCCTGTCTCGCCAATGCTTTCTCCACTTGACTAGGATCCAAAAGTACCCCGCATAACCTTTTAGATTCTTCGTCCGAAAGATAAGACAACGAGGTAACGCCGGCTTTCCAGCGATATCCCTTCTCCTTGATTCTTCGGTTAATCTCTTCGATTATTTTCTCGACTTCTCTTTTCTTAGAATCAGGAATCGTATCGGCTTGAGATAAGCCAGGCATCAATAGAAGACCAACCATCAACGACAAAAGGAAACATAGCTTTTTCGTGACATTCTCCTTTTTAGATTAGGAAATTGCATTTTAAAAACTTCAAAGCTTATTAAAGATGTTAACCGCGCACATCCCCCTATTTCTTGTCTTACATTTCGCACCCCCTTTGTAACTTATTCATACGGATTCGGTTGAAGCTACACAGAGATGTTTTTTAGCCGGGCACTGAGGTCAGATGAACTCACTCACTGGTGCCTCCTAAATCGTCCCATCTGGAGATGAACTCACTTACTGGTACCTCGTGAATCGTTCCATCCGGCTCCTTTTTTGCGGCGAATGATGGTTCAGCCTCCCCCCTTTTTCTTAGTATAAGCCAAATAACCTCCGAGGCCATTAGTGACCAATCGACAGTCATTTCCCACCTCGAGTTTAGGAAAATCCAAGTACTTGCGCCCACCCAACCTGGATATTTAAAGTAGCCAAACCAATCCTGTCCCATCTCGATGCCCAGTTCTGGATGTTCTGACTGAAGCCATGTAACGAACTCATCTTGCCTAGCTATGGCGAAATCCCGAGGCAGCACCAGCAGGCGACCAACCACTATCTCCACTTCGAGGGTAAGCGTGTCAGATACAGCCGCATGGGTGTGGATGACACTAATAGTGTCGATCCCTGCTGCCGCAGTCGTGTCCGGGCGGATGGTAACTTCTGCGACTCGGGTTTCGGAGGTGAGGAATTTGTTGAATAACCCGGCCCCGAGAGCCGGGTCTGCAACCACGGAAAGTAGAACTTTCCCCTCAAAATCTTCGCTGGGCGTCATAGAAAGAATGAATACTCCCCCACCGCCTCTGTAGCTTCGGATGCTGGTGGGAGTGACTTGAAGCGTGTAGGAGCCCCGGTCATTTTCATAAGGTTCCACAGATTTCTCATTAGTACAGCTCAGGTACATAAAAACCACCCCAAGAATAAAGAGGTACTTGAAGTGAATAGCCATAGCTTTCTTCCACCTCCTATATGCTTCTAGATGTTTTCATAAGGCAAGATCTTAAAATTTATGTCAAGTTTTTGCGCTGAACTCAAACCGTACTGCTTCGAGATTCGAAATCCGAAGTACGAAATTGGAAACAGCCAAACCTGAGTTGCTCTAGGTGAATGCTTCTTGGTTTAGAGCATTAGGATTTTGGTCATTGGAATTTGTTTCGGATTTCGATATTCGAATTTCGCATTTCCTTAATCACTTTGTGCCTCGTCGGTTTGAGGCGGAGCTTCGCTAGTTTAACAGAAGAAAGAGAAGATACCTCCTGCTCCTCCAGAATCACAAAGTGAATATAGCACCTTCTAACAAGGTTTGTCAAGTTTTTTTCCAGAGTCTTGTAAAATCGCGAATCAGAATGGAAGGCTAAGCAAACCACAGCTCACATGATTCAATAGGGACCTAGCGCCGCTGCTGAGTCCCCAGCTCAATGTGGATGCTATCATCCACATCGACTATTATAACAATTCACGGAGGTCACTGAGCTTTACATATTTATCTAGTACGCCTTGAAGGCTTTTTCAGCGTATCTCCGGAGATGAAAAATGTGGATTCAATGCAAGACCGTATTGGTAATAAACAACAATCCTAAGTCCCGATTTCTTAGCCTTAGCTCTGCCAAGCTCTCATCACCCTGCTAATTATATCCTTGTGGATGATAACATCCACAAAAAGCCTAGCTGTTACTTCAGGTTACGAGCTCTCCACGCTGGGTTGCACGAGGGGTCGAAGCTGCTTACAAAAATGGATTTTAAGAGGAACTAAAGGTCCGTGGCTCCAAATAGCCACATCCACCCGGATATTGTAAGCCACATCATAATTGCAACTTCTATGCCAGATTAAAAAAAACTACCTGTGAATAACCACAGATGGCAGTAAATCCTGAGCTTGAACCTGTGTACAATACACAGCTATAGCCCGCTTTCATTCACCCGATTTGTATCCTTTAGGTTACACTAAATCTGTCGCTCTTATTTAACTATCGAAAATGCCCAGCCTTATCTAATGTATCGTAGGGTTACACAATTGTCACCTTTATGGCCATTAGAAAACAGGAACGCGGAAAAGGAAGATAGGAAATGGCATATAACGATTAAACCTACATTCGGAAAGAAATCCATTTATGACTTCGGTGCAAACATACGAAATTCTTTACCCCGTTAAGTAATTGCAAATTAGCATCGTTGCTTGCAGAAGGAACTTACAAATGAGAAAGCAACCAAAGCCCATTACCACATATACTTCACAGGGTGAAGAAACCCACGATTTTAATCGTGGGGACCGAAACAAGAGAACACGTGTAACCGATTCATCGGTTTTTTGTTCAGATGCCTGACTCGTCCGAAAAAAAACCACAGCATAGGGCATCAAAAAACCTCCATCATTAAACAGCTTTTTAGGCCCACGAATAAATTCGTGGGCTGCCAAGTGGTGAAATTCCGAATCTGGAGTTGATTTTCCGGATATAGGTTAAAACCAAACAACAATTCTCGAATTCAGCAGGGACACAACGGTGCTACGCTCCCTACTTTTACCTTAATGGGGCGCATAGAAACCACAATCAATGTAGAGAAAAGCCATGTCCTGCTTCACATTTCATATAACCTCTGTAAATTATCATATTAGCTTCCAACCCTCGCAAAAAAAATCTCTTGTTTTTCCTCCGGGATTTTTGTATACTTGAAGTACACAAATCAAAATCCATCAGGGGAGGATAAGATGCCTACAACCAATTTCGTTCATCTACATAATCACACTATGTACAGTCTCTTAGATGGTGCTCTCAGAATAGAGCAGATGGTCAAAACTGCCAAGCAGTGGGGGATGTCTGCCTTGGCCATCACTGACCACGGTAACATGTTCGGAGCGATCGAATTCTACCAGAAGGTTCAGAAGGCAGGCATAAAACCCATTATCGGCTGTGAGGTGTATGTGGCCATAGAGGGCAGACTCAAAAGGCAGGCGGCTTGGGGTATCGCCGACGGAGCCACCCACTTGACCTTGCTGGCCAGAAATGACCTGGGCTATCAAAATCTGATGAAGCTTGTCTCT
>DAOVDP010000185.1 GCA_030669445.1 Candidatus Latescibacterota bacterium
CTTTTGTACACTCTCCCGCCCATTGCTTCAATGCCCCTTATGATCAATGTATTGTCCTCCAAAATCCAGGAGACCTCTCCGCCGACGTACCCCAGCCTTTTTGCCGTCTTAAGGCTCTCAATATTAAGCAGAGAATCAATACCCCTCCTGCGGTAGCCGGCCCGGACACCTAAGAGCATTGATCTCAATTGCTTGGATTTCCGGGAGTACCAGAGAAGTTTCATCAGCGAGATAGGGTCAAGCTTGCCGTTTATTCTGTTTAGGGCCTGGTTGAAGTCAGGAATGGCTACTGAAAATGCTGCCGGCTCCCCTTCTATCTCTGCAAAGAAAACCAGCTCCGGAACGACGATTCGCTTCAGATCCTTTGCCGTGTGGTCGAATTCCTCATCACTCATAGGGACGAATCCCCAGTTGCGGCTCCAAGCCTGATTATAAATGAGTTTGACTTTTCCCATCTCCTCATCAAACCTTTTCATATCCAGGGTGCGAAGACGAATCTTGTGTTCTCGGCTCACTTTTTCTGCTATTCTTAAGATCCTCTTCGGGATTGGCTGCGAGATACTCAGCCAAAACGCCAACAGGTCTTTTGCTTTATAAAACCCATTTCTCTCTACCAGGTGAATATAATAGGGGGGATTGTAGGTCATCATTATCATCGGACTGGAATCGAATCCTTCCACCAGAAGTCCACACTCTTCATTGGTGGAGAAATTCATCGGTCCCCGCATACAGTCCATCCGCTTTTCCCGGAGCCATTTTCCGGCAGCTTCAAAGAGTTTGTCTGAGATATCCTGATCATCGGTGGATTCGAAGAAACCGAAGAATCCGATCTTATCCTCGTAGAACTCATTGTGAGCCCGGTTGACAATGGCCGCGATTCTGCCCACTGTTTGTCCCGCCTTTTCGGCCAGGAAAAGGGCCACCTCGGCGTGGCGATAAAATGGATTCTGTTCTGGGACAAACAGTTTCTTCTGCTCTCCTATCAAGGGAGGCACCCAATATCTGTCGGCACGGTATATTGTCCAGGGAAATTCAATAAACCTGCCCAGTTGTTTCCTGTCCTTCACTGGGCAGATCTCTATCTTTGCAGCCATAGGTCGCCTCTGAGTAGGGGCGACCGGCCGGTCGCCCCTACAAATATGTGCCTGCAATCCTTCATTTCACAGAAATTATTGCGAAACAGCACCATCAGTTAAAGACGACGCCTTGGTCGTCCCCTGTTTCACAAAGGCAGGCTAACCTCTTTGCCGGTTTTTGCTGAGCGGTAGATCGCCTGGATTAACTCCACGGCTTTCCTGCCCTCTCGGCCATTTACTAAGGGTTCTCTGCCGGTCTTCACCGCTTCTACCATATCCTCAAGTTGCAGGTAATGTCCTTCGGTGCTGAAATTAGTGGGGTCTGCCTGACCTCCTGAAGCTTCTTTCTCAGGTGGAAACGGCAGCGGGATTTTCTCGTCATCTTTAAACTCCCAGGCGACCACCTGTTCTCCTTTAAGGATGACGCTGCCGTTTTCCCCATGTATCTCTAAGCGGGAAGAAAATCCCGGGGAAATAGCAGTTGAACCCTCAATTACACCCAGAGCACCGCTGGCAAATCGCAAGGTGGCCACAGCGAGGTCTTCTACTTCAATTTTATGGGCTAAGGTGGCCACTTTAGCCGAAACAGACTCCACTGGCCCCATAATCCAGAGCAACAGGTCGATGGTGTGAACAGATTGATTCATCAAGGCTCCACCCCCATCGTATCTCCAGGTACCCCTCCAACCACCACTGTCGTAATACTGTTGGGTACGGTACCATTTGACATAGGTATCTCCCAGGATTGGTTTTCCCAGCTTGCCCACCTCCATCGCTTCTTTCACCTTTCTGGCAGCGGGCAAAAACCTGTTCTGGAAGATCACTGCCAATTTCACCCCTGCCTGTTCGCAGGCCTCTATCATCTGGTCAATTCTCTCCAAGGTGACCTCTATCGGTTTTTCCACTACTACATGTTTGCCTGCCTTAGCTGCTTCCAGCACGATCTCTTTTCGCATCCCACTGGGGGTCAAGACACAGACGCCATCGAGATCCTCTCGTTCAAACATCTTCTGGTAGTCAGTGTACCAATCGGCCTGATATTTCTGGCCCATTTTTCGGGCGGCTTCCTCCACCACATCGGAGACGGCAACCAGTTCCGCCCCTTCAATCCTGGCAACAGAATCGGCATGCCAGGGGGCGATTGTGCCACAGCCGATTATGCCAAACCCGATTGTCCGCCCCATAGAAATCACCTCCTCACTTTATCAACCCCAGCCAATCACTGAGCAGAAAGTGCATTCTTCCGATAAGCAGAGAGATCCTGGCCATAACCGTGTAGCCAAAAGAGGCACCGAAGGTAACCATCAAGAACCATATACCTACCTTGGCGGTTTTACCGAATACCCCCTTGTGTTCCTTGGAGAAGAAGAAGTATGTCAGCCCGGTGAGTACTCCTACGGCTATGACTATATTGCCCAGGGTGTTAAACGGCCGCAGGGTCTCTCTAATCTGAACTAAGCCGTTGCTCTGCAGATAGGTAATCAGCCAGACCCCAGCAGTTACTCCCACAATACAGGCCAATGGCCAACGGGACATCCAAC
>DAOVDP010000030.1 GCA_030669445.1 Candidatus Latescibacterota bacterium
GCAACGGGAGGGCACTACTTTCCTTATCGCCAATATGCCTCCTGTAGAGCTGGCAACTATCGATTCAACTGTGCTGTTGCAGCATATCACTTATGCTTACCAGGCATGGGCAGATATGCCCTGGGGTTCCGAAGTCTCTGATGATCTGTTCCTCCGTTTCGTTTTGCCCTATCGGGTTGCCCGCGAGCCAGTCACCGGGTGGCGAAAAGCCCTGTTTGAGAAATTAGCTCCGCGAGTAAAAAATCTAAAAAGTATCAGTGAAGCCGCCTTAGAGTTGAACAAATGGGTGAAAGAGAAAACCTCCTGGAGAACTCGAAGGATTGCCCAGGTACTCTTGTCTCAACGTGGCCCGTTGCAGATTCTCCACAGCGGCTGGGGCAACTGTGAAGAGCAAACCATTCTCTATGTGGCTGCTGCCAGAGCGGTGGGAATTCCCGCCCGACAGGTATTCTGTTGGTGGAGTGCAAGGGAAGGCTATCACGCCTGGACAGAGGTTTGGGACGGTACTAATTGGAGATACCTGGGCTCTGGAGAACCGGCTGAAGGACTTGACCAGGCGTGGTTTAGCCAGACAGTCTCTCAGGTACCAAAAGTCTATGCCTACAGCTTTGCCCAGACCCCACTAAAGACAGATATGCTGGGGAAGCAGATAGTTAATCTGCTCGATGTCACCGACCACTACACCCGCCCGGGTAAGCTGGTAGTAAGAGTGGTCCAGGAGGACGGTCCCGTGGCAGCCGTTCCTGTGCATATCTTGGTCTACAATCTGGGGGCTTTCCGGTCAGTCACCCAAGGGCTTACCGACCAGGCCGGTCAGGTAGAGATCTCAATAGGGGCGGGTAAATATATCGTCTCTGCCGGCACTTCTGAGCAGAATGGCTGGAAATCCGTCCAGATAAACCCAGAAAAGACGAGGGAACTCTCTCTGGATATCAGCAAGCATCAAGATTTTGGGATATTTGACCTTAGATTAGAAAACACCGAATGAACACCGAAATAACCGAAAGAATATTCAGTGTTCTTCGGCGTTCAATTCTTTCGGATCTGAGTTAACCTCTCTGCCCAAGGCGATACCCCGGAAGCAAAGATAGAGGATACCTGACAGAACCGAGAAATACGACTATGAAAATCGCAACGATATTTCTGCTGTTTCTGGTGTTTTTTGGGGTAGGCATAGATCCTCTCGAGGCAAATTTCGATCTGGAGGGCCTACCTGAGCCCTACCGAAAGCAACTCACAGAGGTGCTTGATCAGACGGGAGAAAACCGCCGACAACTGTACCAGACGCTTACTGTGGCTAATTCAGAAGGATACTTAGAGGCGGCCTGCTTTCTGGTCTCCCAGATGAAAGAGAACGACCTGGATGCCTTACAGACCGGCAGCCATACCCTGATGGAACATATTCAGTATGCTTACAAAGCAAAAGGATTGGTTCAATTTGACTCACCCGAAGGACTGTTTTTCGACTATGTGCTCAATTTCAGGATATTCAATGAACCGGTCACTGCCTGGCGAAAAGAGCTGTTTGACACATTCTATCCTTTGATAAAGGACATCAATGATGTCAAGGAGGCAGTCCTGGTTATAAACAGATGGATAGCAGAACACATAGAACTAATCGACTCCCAGATGGTAGCCAGTCCGGTGTTGCAGATATTGAGGGCAGGCAGAGCAGATAAGGAGCAAGTCTCCACCCTGACGGCAGCGATTTTAAGATCGATCGCCATCCCCAGCCGGCTGGCCTATGCGGACTGCTGTGGGCAGAGGGATAGAGAATTCTGGGTTGAAATCTACATCCAGGAACGGTGGATACCTCTCTATCCCGACGATCCAGGAAATCTTGGGAATTTTTTCAAACTGGAACAGGAGCAGCTTCATAATGTGGCTAAGGTCTTCGCCCGGTCTTATTTCTTCAAGATAGATAGAACTTCAGAGTACACTCAGGTGGGAAGAATCCTGGTGACAGTCAGCTCCATTGACCAGCCCATTTCCGTGACAGTCCAAGTTTTTAATTCTGGGCTCTGGTTCCCCGTAGTGGAAAATAAAGCAGATAGCCAGAACCTGATACAGTTCAAAATGGGAGAGGGCGAGTATCTTCTGACCGCTGGAGCCCAAGGCCAAAAGGTTCTCCTTAAAAGGATAGCTGTGGAACCAAACGAGACAATTCAATGCTGGTTTGATTTGGCTACCGATAAATGCAAAATAATAGGGAAATGATCCAATATACATTCCAAAATACAGGAGGGAAAGGATGAAACGGATTGCTCTATTCAGTGGATTGCTTGTTTTGTGTTTAGCCCTTGGCTGTGCTCAAAACAAGCTGGAGAGTCAGATTAACCGTTGGTACAAGACCACAGGAAGAGAACTTATTCCAAAGGCAGAAAAAGCGGGGATATTGAGAGCCCTGAGAGAAGCTGGCACCAACTGGCAACAGTTGGCCACTGCCTTGGAGGAGACACTTCCAGAGTACCGGCCGGGAATGAGATATTTGCTGGCCAATATGCCTAACTACGACCTGCTGGCGATGAACTCGGATATTCTCATCGAAAATGTTGAATATGCCTACATTGCCAGAGAGAAACTCCCTTGGGGAAAGGAGATCCCTGAGGGACTCTTCAGAACGGCAGTGCTGCCTTATCGATCTACTTCAGAGCCGATAGAGAAGTGGCGTAGGAATTTCTTCGAGCGGCTCTACCCTCTGGTCTGTGATTGCAAGAGCACAGGAGAAGCCGCCGTGAAAGTCAACCAGTGGGCGGCATCTGTGGTGACTTACAAACCATCCACCTGGGTCCAGGGTCCTTACGAAATGCTTAAAAGCGGTTACGGCAGATGCGGGGAGCTGACTAACTTCTTAGTGGAAGCAGGTAGAGCAGCGTGTATCCCTACCAGGAGTGCCTACACCCCCTGGTGGCCTATGCGGGATGACGACCATGCCTGGCCAGAGGTTTGGGATACCCAAGACCAAAGTTGGCACTTCATTGGCGCCGCCGAACCAGCACCCTTAGACCATACCTGGTTTGACAAAATCGTAAGGAAAACTGGAAAGGTCTATGCCAGAGAATTCAAACGGGCAGAGACCCCCAGACGAGGGCGGCTACACGAGAGAAAGAACTTGACAGATGTAACCAAAAGATATGTAGACGCCGTAGGAACCCTGAGGGTTAAAGTGCTAAATGCCGGTAAGCCGGCAGCCAATGTCCAGATAAGACTCTCAGTGTGGAACTTTAGCTCACTGCGTCCCACTACTTCAGCCGTAACCGATCGCTCCGGTATTGCTGAGATAGAAATCGGAGTTGGCACCTACCTGCTGACCGGCGGAACCCCAGGCCTTAACACCTGGGAGCTTGTCAGTGTAAACAAAGATGAGGTAAAAAAAGTCACCTTAGAACTGACCCGACAGAAACGGGAAGAACTGGTGAAGATGCAGTAAAAAAGCGATTTCTTATGAAAGAAACGGAAGTGTATCAGATATTGCATTGGAAGTTCCCCTAAGACCCTTCCAGAAGCTTTTCTACGGTTTTTCTCACCTCTTCTGCTGTTATAGAATCCATACATTTCTGTCTTCCGCATCTGTACATACTTTCTCTGGTGCAGGGAGAGCAAGGAAAGCTGCTTTTGACTATAGCCGTATGTTTCCCTTGCGGTGCCCATATCCGGGGATCAGAGGGACCGAATACAGCCACCGTAGGTGTGCCCACAGCCGAGGAGATGTGGGTAATTCCGGAGTCATTGCCTACGAAAGCCCGGCATTTCTGGAAAAGGGCTGCCAGCTTGGTCAAGGGGAAATTCTCCAGCATTAGAGATTTTCTTGATTCCATCCCCTGTAGAACCTGGTGGGTAGCCTGTTGGTCAGCGGGGCCGGATACCAGAAGCACCTGCATTCCCAGCTTCTCGATGGCCCAGTTGGCCACCTGGGCAAAACCCTCTGGCCTCCACATCTTCCGAGGACTGCCACTGCCGGCATGGATGGCTAAGACCCTACCGAAGCCGTGTTCTCTCCAGAATTGAGAGGCATACTCCCGATCAGCTTCAGTGAGGAAAAGTTTGGGCTCGGTCAACCCTGCCTTTACTCCCCAGTGCCTTAGTTGAGAAAGTAGATAGTGGCTGTAGTGCCCGCTGCCTGAACGAGGAAGAGAAGCAATAGGAATCACCTTCTCCACCCCTGCTCTCCGCAGGTTGGCAGAGAACAGTCCGTCTGGGTCGCTGACCATAGAGACCAGCAGGTCAAAACTGGCAAAATACTTTGCCAGTTTCTCGGGAAGCATTCCATTCTGGACAAAGAAAGAGGCCATTCCGGGCTGTTCTACAGAACACACTCGCTGGGCATAGTATCTACCCTCCAAGAGCTCCAGCCGAGAGCGATGTCCCATAACCTCTATCTGAGCGCGAGGATAGAACTTCCGCAGCGCCATCAACAGCGGCAAGCTGAGGACCAAATCCCCAATGCCCCCGGTGCGGATAACCAATATGCGCTTAAAGGCCATCGTTGTTTTTTCTTTGCCATAACCTCTCTATTAAAGTTAGGCACCTCTCAGCTCCGCCTGCGAACTTTCCGGAGAGGTCACCCCCTACTTCGAAGCTTCCCTCTTCTAAAGAGGCTAAGAGGAAAAGCTCCAGAATAAAAACATCATGCCGCCAATAGCTGAACGCTGATGCTACCTTGCCCTCCTTTAGCTTGGTTCCTCGCATCTCTAAGTTCCTACTGCCCTCTTAGTCCTACTTGATGACCCAGATGCGGACGCGTACCTTTGGGCAGCGATCGTCGTCACCATGACGTTTGACCTTCACCGTGCTACTGGTTAGGCTGTGATAATATGCACCGTAGTAACGGGTAAAGTAAAAATAACCTGCCAGGTCCTTATATTTGTCTTTATTGCCGCCAATCCTACTGATGTGAATCCCCATTCCTCCTCCTTCTAAGCACTGAAAGTCCACAAAGTAGTCCTCCGGGTCACCGCCCACATTGTGAGTGAGGATCTTTTCCTCGCCCTGGCTTAGATACACCCAACCGCTGTTCCAGGCGGGGCGGGGGAAAAAACCCAGAGCGGGTCCGTTCACAGATAGGCTACCAGTCACCTGCACATTGCCATCGAAATACCCTGCATGACCCGTGCTGTGGGTGCTTTGGGCATGCACGGCCCAGCCGGAGCCGTTGGTCTTAGCATATAGTGTGGAGTAGTCGTTGCTGGGGTCCGTGTTTTCAAAGAGCCCTGCATTGGCGCTGGAGCTCTTACCATACACGCCGGTCCCACTGGAGCTAGATCCCCTTACGCCGGTTCCGCTACCGCTGCTTCTGCCATACACGCCGATGCCGCTGCTGCTGGAGCCATACACGCCGCGGTTGCTGCCGCCGAGGTAGCCGTAGTCGCCGCTATTGTGTCTGCCGTACACGCCCAAGTCACTGCCCCCAATGTGGCCCTCGTTGCCGGAGCTGAAGTGTTTGCCATACACGCTGTATAGGCTGCCGCCAAGGTAGCCGAAGTTCTTGCTATTGTGTTTGCCATATACTCCGTGGGCGCTGCTGCCAATGCGGCCCTCATTGCCACTGCTGTAGTGTTTGCCATACACCCCGTAGTCCACGCTGCCCAGGTAGCCGTAGTTGCGGCTGACGGTCTGTTTACCATACACGCCGCAGTTGTCGGCTCCAAGGTAGCCTAGGTAACCGTGGGCGTTATTGCTGCCTTTTACGCCGATACCACTGCCAGAGGTGTTAGTGCCCGAGATAATGGCCTTTGGACCTGCCACTGTGCCGCTCAAGTCCAGGGGAACCGCAATCTTGACTGCGGTAACTGCACTATCAACAATCATTTCAGTCGTTACCGGGTTCACCTGCCCTTTATTCACATACTTATCTGTAAGCTTGGTTTTTCCCTCATAAAGATTGGTTGCAACACCAGACCTGCCCCAGTCATTGGCCGTGCTCAAAAAGGCTGAGGCGTGTTTGCCGTCTACCATATCCGCATCCAGGGCAAAATTGGCCCGAAAACTATAACCCACACTGGTCAACCTTATCCTGGGCGAAAGCTCAGCCTCAGTACCAATCTGAACCACTAACCAGTAATCTCTGTCAAAGGCTAAGGTGATCGGGTTTACACCCCCCAAGAGGACGTTGAACAGCCCTTTGACCACCTGAACCGCCCCTTGGGTCTCTGACCACAGGGCTTGCCCCCCGGCCTGCGCATCGTAGATGCCGAAGGTTAAACTGTAGGCGCCATCCGGGACCGGGTTTCCATCAGGGTCTGTCAAGTACCCCTGATAGTTAATCATAGGGGGAATATCCCCATAAGCTATGCTGACGGAAAGCACCAAAGTCAGCATAATCGCTGCAAAGAAGATAGATTTTCTCATCTTTCTCCCCTCCTTACTGACCACGAATGAACACGAATATGATTTAACCTATCTACGAATTGTGTAAATTCGTATCTATTCGTGGTTCTATGTCTGTTTTTATTCATTCTTTACACTGTTTCCCTACCTGATTAGGAGCATTTTCCCGGTCTTGGAAAAATTACCTGCCGTTATCCGGTAGAAATAGACGCCGCTGGCTACAAATCTGCCGGAGTTGTCCTCCCCATCCCATTGCACGGTGTGGCGGCCAGCAGGTCTCTTTCCCTCCTGTAGTGTCCGGACAAGCTCACCAAGCACGTTGTAGACCTTGAGCGAGACAAACACCCTCTCAGGCAGTTGGTAGCTTATGGTTGTCCACGGGTTGAAGGGGTTAGGGTAGTTTTGGCCCAGCCCATAGCTCCTCAACACGACTCCCAGATCGGCGCTTGCAAGGTCTCCAGCCCTCAGAGAGTTGCGGTCGAACTTCCCATCGAACAGGTCAATCGCCCCAACGCTGAAAGGCAATGGTCCGAAGGGATCACCGATAGCCCTGAAACTAAGCCGGGCAAGCAGTCCACTGCCGTTGACTGTTTCTGGGCCGGCCAGGGCATTGGCAATCCAGATCTCGCCGGGCTTGTTCCGGCCTGAGACCAGCAGGAACAGGGGTGTGGTGCCACCTCTGCTGTTCAGCAGATTCCCTTGGCCATTGTCGGCAGTTGCGCCAAAGAACTCCAGCACCTCCGGATCATAATCTATTCTCATGCCATAGCCCCTTAACTCGATCGCACCCTCTAAGCAGATGTCAACCACAATCAGCTTAGTTTGAGCAGACGGAGAAGCTGCTCTGTTGACGGCCCTCGCTGCTGGGTCCATTTGGGCTATCTTCAGACTTATCCTGGCATTCTGGTTCTTGCCCGCATCTTCAACGGATACGATAGATTTTGACGCCCCATACCGGGTACCGAACAGGCCGACAAATATGCTGAAATCACCGGTCCAGACCTTG
This sequence comes from Candidatus Latescibacterota bacterium, assembly GCA_030669445.1. Taxonomy (GTDB): domain Bacteria; phylum Latescibacterota; class MVCY01; order MVCY01; family MVCY01; genus MVCY01. Next base: position 7,334 of record DAOVDP010000030.1, read on the forward strand.
CCGTCGTTGTCCAGATCAAAATCCGGGTTAAACCCGCGGTCACCTTGGGTCAGGCCGAAGTTGGCCACGAACAGCATGAAATCACTGGTCCAGACCTTGCCGTCCCCGTCAAAGTCCCCGGGTCTTGCAACCACAGCAGGGATGATGAGGGAGGGGTTCCAAAACCCGCTGTAGAGGGTGTAGTTATCACTCTGAAGCGTACCTGTTGCCGGCTCCCCTAAAGAGGTGGAAAGCCTATGATTGGCAGAACTCAAACCAACCGCCCCTCCTGCGTTGATAACTGACCAGGGGATTGAATAGGTGCTGGTCGATTGTTTACCAGTCTCGATCGCACCTGAGCCCGACAGCCAAAAAACAGGGATAAAGACCAGACCGGCTGCTAAACAGCATCTCAAAACTTGCCTCATCTTCTCTCACCTCACTTTCTACTTAAACTTGATGTATTCGTAAAAAGGGACTATATTTTAAAATATTAAATCTCCCAGCGAAAAGCAACGTCTTTTTTCAACTCTAAGCGATGCTACCCTTTGGATACTGCACTATTGCCTGCCGACTAAAATGGACTTGACGCAGTGAAATTTCCCCTTATATTATGGGTAGTCCACAGATGACGCTGGGCAGAAAGCCCTTCGGGTAGTATGGCGTTTCAAAAGTAACATTGCAAATCATTCCGTCATTGCGAGGAACACTTCGCTATCGCTCAGCACAGACTCCGTGACGAAGCAATCTCTTTATTTTTGTCGAGTTGAGATTGCTTCGTTACCGCTCGCAATGACAAATTATTGTAACCTTATTTATACAACAAGATAGCAGTATGGCCTACCGAATCCCCGAAGAGACAATAGAAGAACTAAGAGAGAGAACCGACATCGTAGAGCTTGTCTCCGAGTATGTCTCCCTCAAGAAGAGAGGTAAGAACTACTTCGGTCTGTGTCCTTTTCACCCGGAGAAAACCCCCTCTTTCTCTGTCAATCCGGAGAAGCAGATATACCACTGTTTCGGATGCAAAGCCGGGGGAAACGCCTTCTCTTTTCTGATGGAAACGCAAAAGATAAGCTTCCTGGAGGCGGTAAGGATTCTGGCAGAAAGGGCCGGGGTGAGTCTGCCGGAATCCAGAAGCGAGGGGAAGAAGGATAAGACAAATGATCTGCTTTATCAGGCTAATGAATTTGCTCAAAAGTACTTCCACCACCTTCTGTTAAAAGACAAACGGGCAGAAAAAGCCAGGACTTACCTGAAGGGCCGGTTTATCTCCGAGAAAATCGTCCAGGAATTCGGTTTAGGCTATAGTCCGTCTGACTGGGATGGTCTGCTCAAAGTGGCCGTCCAGAGGTCTATCTCTGGGACGCTTTTAGAGAAAAGCGGCTTGGCTATAAAAAGAGATGATGGGGGATTCTACGATCGCTTTCGTGACCGGATTATGTTTCCCATTCAAGATCGCAGCGGCAGGACGGTGGCCTTCGGTGCCCGAGCGTTGGAGGACTCACAAGAACCAAAGTACCTCAACTCTCCCGAGACTCCCATTTACCAGAAAAGTTTTATCCTTTATGGATTGAGACAGGCCAGAGATGCTATCCGAAAGACAGAACGAGCTATTGTGGTAGAGGGCTATACTGATTTGCTTCGGTTGGTGGAGGCAGGGATTGGCAATGTAGTGGCCTCCTCGGGAACGGCCTTGACTAAGGGGCAGGCAGGACTTCTCTGCCGTTACACCCATAGAGTTACCCTGGTTTACGATGCCGACCTGGCTGGCTCTGCTGCTGCTTTCAGAGGGATTGATACTCTTTTGGAGGTAGGTCTGGGGGTGGATGTCGTCTCGCTGCCCAAGGACTATGATCCGGACAGCTTCGTGCGAGAAAGAGGTGTCGAGGCATTCCAGGACCTTCTGGGCCAAGCCAGGGAGGCTCTGGACTATAAGTTGGAAGCTATAGCAAAAACCCAGGACCTAACAACTGTGGAGGGGAAAAGAGAGGCAATTGCCCAGCTTGTAGAAACTGCCTTGAGGATTAAAGATGAGATCAGAAGGGACTTGATAGTGAGACAAATTGTCGAAAGACTTAACACCGACGAAAAAGCGATTCACCGAGAGATGACCAGACAGAAAAAACGACAAAGAGTGGTTGATATGGAACACGCCGCTCCTACAGAGACAAACACAGAACCTCAAGGTCCAGTGGTCCAAAGGGAGCTGCTGCGGATTATGTTGGGCAGAAAAACTATTGCAGAGGAGGTAATGAAGGAACTAAGCCCGGAAGATTTCTCTGCTGGAGCTTTTAGAGAGATTGCCCAGACCATCTTCGAGGTGTGTCGGGCAGCCGGTGAACCTCAGGCCGCCGTCGTTATAGATCGCCTGCAAGAGCGCTCTTTAGCAAGTTTCGTGGCAAAACTAAGCACCGAGGGGTTAGATGAGAACTACATAGAAGAGTCCCTAACAGACTGCCTTCACCGGGTGAGAATTGATGGTATCTCTGAAAAGCTGAGTCAAATCAGGACAGAGATAGCCACAGCTCAGCGAGAAGGTGATGAGACCCGGCTGGGCAAGTTAAATCAGCAGTATAACAATTTGGTGAAAGAAAAAGCGAATTTGGTGGTTCAAAAAACTTGACCTTTAAGAGGAGATTTATTATATTAGTTCGCACAGGGCCCATAGCTCAGGTGGTCAGAGCAGTCGACTCATAATCGACTGGTCCTAGGTTCGAGTCCTAGTGGGCCCACTCACTTTTTATCTTATTCGTGATTGTGAGAATCTGAACCTAAAGAGAAAAAGCCTCGCTTTATGCGAGGCTTTCTTAAAAATCCTGCAAAGGTAATGCTCACTTCCGAGAGAACCATTTATAACACAGTGGTTGTCCGCCCGAACATCTCTTGCTTCCCCGTTCTAAGGGGCCTGTAATCCATGCCCGGAGCAGGATTCCCTCTCAAACAGTTTGGATTCCTCATCTGTTTTTACATCACCAATGCAGGATAATTTTAATTTAATACATTCCCTAAGTAAATGCAAGGATTTTTTTAGAAAAAATTTGGGGTTCCTTACCTCAACAGGCTTCGATCAAGGTGAACTCAGGGATAATCACTGAACAGTGACCGGGTTTTCGGAGTTTAAACCCTATCCAATTGAATAATCTTCTGACAGATGAGGGCAGCACTGTAAACTGACAATTTCTTTCTCAAAAACCCAAGACTTGTGTAGCAGACAATAGGATAAGTCCATTCCAAAATTGCAAGCAAATAAGGAACAATGTCGTTATCAAACAGGGTAACAATATC
>DAOVDP010000077.1 GCA_030669445.1 Candidatus Latescibacterota bacterium
TGAACTGGTCAGAATGCTGACTGAAAGTGGGAATAATGGACTCTTAGAGCAGTTAGAATACGAGAAGGCAGAGGTCAGTTTCTTCTATGTTCGCCAGGGTCTGCCCCTGGGATTAGGTCATGCCATCGGCTGTGCTCAGGACTTTGTGGGAGATGAGCCCTTCGTGGTAGCATTGGGGGATACCATAATGCAGCCAACAGACTCTCCCACCTTAGTTCACAGACTTATCCAGTCCCATCTTTCCCACAAATCTAACTGCACCCTTGCCGTCTGTGAGGTGCCCGAAGATGAGGTGAACCGTTACGGCATTGTTAAACCCAAGACGGAGGAAGGAGAAGAATTTGAGGCCGAGACCTTAGTGGAAAAACCCGCCAAAGGGGAAATGGGAAGCAGATATGCCATAGCTGCCAGGTATGTCTTCAACCCTAATATCTTTGAGGCAATCCGCCGCACTCCCCCGGGGATGGGAGGAGAGATCCAAATCACCGATGCCATTGGGGTGCTTCTGCAGATGGGAGGCAAGGTCAGGTGTCTCAAGCTGGGTTCCGGAGAAAAGCGCTACGATATTGGAAATCATCAGGCCTATTTCCGGGCCTTCGTTGACTTTGCCCTGATGGACGAGGAATATGGGTATACGGTGAGACAATACTTGCAGAGGAAATTGAGGGGCTTTGAATGAGGAGCGGCCAGATTGTGGGATGTTTCGGAGTTACCCGTTCACGGGTTTATAATAAACCGCTGCAGCGGTAACTCCGCTTAGAGGCATAGGAGGATATAGATGGACCGCATTCTGATAGCTGCCCTGTCCGACTCTATTGGCAAGGAGGTGCTGCTGAAAGGGTGGGTGCACAGAATTAGACAGTTGGGAGGTATAAATTTTGTCGTCTTGAGAGACAGAACTGGAACTGTCCAGACGGTCTTCCGGAAGAGCGAGGATCTCGCTGGTCTCAGGAACGAGATGGTGGTGGAGGTCAGGGGAGAGGTCGTCTCAGAGCCGCGTGCCCCGGGAGGGATAGAGGTCCACGTGAACAGTTGCACCCTGACAGGCGATGTTTACTATGGTGCCTCCATTCCCTTAGAGATCAGCAACCAACGGTCATTTGACCGGGCAGAACTTGGCTCTGTGCTGGAACATCGGCCCTTGTCGTTGAGAAACCAGAAGGTACAAGCTATCTTTAGAATCCAAAGCGAGTTGATCTGGGCATTTCGAGAGTTTCTCAACCGGAAAGGATTTACCGAGATATTCACTCCCAAAATCGTGGCCTCGGGGACCGAAGGAGGGGCCGAGCTGTTTAAAGTGGAATATTTCGACAGAACTGCTTACTTAGCTCAAAGTCCTCAGTTCTACAAACAGATTATGGTAGGTGTCTTCGAGCGAGTGTTCGAGGTGGGACATGTTTATCGGGCAGAAAAACACGACACCTCCCGTCACCTTAACGAATACCTTAGCCTCGATTACGAAATGGGATTCATTAACGATGAACAGGATGTCATTGCCCTGGAGATAGACCTGCTAAAATATATGTTTTCTCATACTAAAAAGGCTTGTCAGGCGGAATTGGAGCTCTGGGGCGCCCAAGTACCTGAATTCGAGATCATCCCCCAGATTGCCTTAAAAGATGCCCTCCAACTGTTAGAGGAAAAATGTGGAAAACGGGTTAAATCTAAAACAGATCTTGATCCGGAAGGTGAGGTGCTAATCTGTCAGTACTTCAAGAAGAAGACAGGAACAGAGTTGGTTTATATTACCCACTATCCCACTAGTAAAAGGCCGGTCTACACAATGCCGGATGAGAAAAATCCTGAGCTGACCAGAAGCTTTGACCTGCTGTTTAAGGGACTGGAAGTAACCACTGGTAGTCAGAGAATTCATGACTATGCAATGCTGGTGAAAAATATGGAAAAATCTGGGTTAACTCCTGAAGACTTCGATTTCTACCTTCAAGTGTTTAAATACGGAATGCCCCCCCACGGAGGACTGGCTATCGGAGCCGAAAGGTTGACTAAACAGCTGCTTAATTTACCCAACATCCGGATGGCCTCCCTGTTTCCCCGAGACCGAACCAGGATTACCCCTTAGTAAAAAAGAGGCAGGTGGCGACACCTGCCTCTTCTGGTATGACAACTACAAAATGTAACATATCTTACTTTAGGGATGGATCAATCTTGTAACAGGATCATCTGCTCTTTTCATTCACCTGAATAGATACTATATTCGCAGCAGAATTTAGCCTTTAATACAACCTATAGGTTTGAGCTTGACTACCTTTTGGGCCAGGTTAGCATTATGAATAGCCTCGATGACAGCAGACACATCCTTGTAAGCTAAGGGGGCCTCTTCGGCAACTCCAGCAAGTGAGTGAGCCTGGATGTAGATGCCTTTTTCGCTCAACTCCCTCACAATCTGTTCTCCTCGCCATTTTTTCATCGCTTTTCGTCTGCTCATCTGGCGTCCGGCACCGTGGCAGACAGAGGCAAACGCCTTTCCCTCTCCGGACTCTGTTCCCACTAAGATGTAAGATTCGGTGCCCATTGTGCCTCCAATGATCACCGGCTGCCCCACTTCCTGGTAGGGTCTTGGTAGTTGCTCCCTCTGAGGCCCGAAGGCTCTGGTTGCCCCTTTTCGGTGGACATAGACCTCTTTCGACTTTCCGTCTATCTGGTGCCTCTCGATCTTGCAGGTGTTGTGGCCTATATCGTAGAGCATAATCAACTGAGCCTGAGGCAGCACTTTTTCAAAGCCACTCCTAACTAAGTGGGTAATCACCTGACGGTTGGCGAAGGCGTAGTTCACCGCGCAGTTCATAGCCGAGAAATATCTTTCCCCCTCGTCAGAGTCCAAGGGAGCGCAGACCAGCTCTCTCTCCCGGATGGGTATTCCATACTTTCGGGAGGCCCCGGCTAAGGTCTTCAGATAGTCAGTGCCGACCTGATGTCCCAGGGCACGGGAGCCACAATGAATGGTTACCACCACCTGGTTTTCCCACAGCCCAAATTGTTCGGCTACTTGGCTATTGTACACCTCGGCTACATATTGGATCTCTAAGTAGTGATTGCCAGACCCCAGGGTGCCCACCTGTTTCCTCTCTCTTTTCAGGGCGGTTTCACTCACATTGGCCGGGTCGGCACCGTTCACCTTGCCGTTGTCCTCGGTGAATTCAATATCCTCAGGAATTCCGTAGCCGTGTTCAACTACCCACTGGGCCCCTTCGGTGAGGACATATTCTATCTGCTTACCTGACAGAGAGATCTGGCCCCTTGAGCCCATGCCGGCGGGCACGATGCGGAACAGGGTGTCTATCAGTTCCTTCAGCTTTGATTTCACTTCTTCGAGGGACAAACCTGTCTTAAGGGTTCTCACTCCGCAGTTGACATCAAATCCAACTCCACCTACGGATATCACCCCGCCTTGCTGGGGATCGAAGGCAGCTACCCCTCCGATAGGGAATCCATAACCCCAGTGAGCATCGGGCATAGCGATGGATGCTTTTTGGATCCCGGGCAAATAGGCAACATTAGTCGCCTGTTCCCGCACCTTCTCATCCATCTCCTCCATCAACCGCTGGCTGGCAAAAATCCTGACCGGAACTTTCATCTCTCCAGAGGCAGGAATTAGCCATTCGTAATCGTTTATCTTCTCCAGGTTCTTCAATTCCATAACTGCACCTCCTGGTTTTCTTTCTGCTAAATCCTGTTCCGCCACGAAGGCACAAAGGCGCAAAGAGAATATCTATTATTCACTCTTGGTGTCTTAGTATCTTTGTGGCTGGTCTGTAGTAAGCCGTTGGAGAGCTCACACATCCACCACACACTGAGCGATATATTTCTCTCCCTCTTTCTCCACTTTCAACATTGCGTAGGTAGCTGCTTTAACCTCGGTTCTAAGGTTATGTCTCTGAGGATCTAAGGGTTCTCCCTTAGCGCAGCCGAGCAGTTGGAATCCCTTTATCTGTTTCACCTGGAATTCCCCTAAGCCAAGCTCATGGATATTTGCCTGGGCTAAAAGTGCATTGAGCCACTCCACAAACAGTTCCTCCGGGTTGTTTGCTTCACACTCAACCTGGATCTCCTCCAGAGGCTTCACCTTTTCCACATCGTACATAAGGTCAAACATCGCCTTTGCCGCTTGCTCGAAGGCCTCCGGCAAAGTTGTGCCTATGCCGATAATTCCCACATCCGCTTTGTGGTCAAAATAGTCGCATCGCTTTGGCATATAAGAAATCACTCTTTATGATATTCGGGAGTATTATCTTTACCTTAGCCATTCCAGGCAGGTCATTTCTAAATGCCTATGTTCTCTTGCTTCATAATAGCCAAAATCTCCTTAGGACGAATGTTCTCCTTCTCACCCTTCACATACATTGTGACCAAGAAAACCGTTTCGGTTTCCTGTGCAAGATAATACACCACCCGATAGCCAGCTTGTTTCCCCTTGCGAAGGTCCGTACTTCTCAGACGGATTTTGTAGAAATGGCCTTTTAGCTCAGGGATGGTATGACCTGCCGTGGGATTCTCCGCTACCAGAGCCTCAAGCTCCCGGAGATCATCCTTGATGTGCCTGTACTTCTTCGATAGTTGCCTGACATCCCTTTTGAATCGCTCCAACGGGATCACCCTATAGCTCATCGAGGAACTCTCCTAAGGTCTGTATCTTAGCCGCCGATTTTCCCCTTTGGATACTACCGATTTCCTTCACCCCTTCGATGATCGCATCGGTCAGATCGTATTCCCTATCCGGCAGGATCTCGTCCAGCACATCTTGCAACTCTCGAAACTTGTGATAACTGATAATAACCTCTTTTTTCCGACCTCGGCTGTCGGTGATGAATTTGACCTCCTGTTCTCTAAGCACCGTCTGCATCATCTGGCCTCCTTTCTACCCTACCGATGTGTCTGCTGCACTATCTCCGCAAAAACGGCGGATTTCGTCGTAAGCCTTCGACCGAGCTCAGGCCGAAAGCTCAGTTGAATAATTGTAGAGATCAAGCGGATCGCCTTCTACTGGAGCCTTCAATGAACCCCTGATTTTGTCCTCCTTGTATCAATCAACATCCTGCCTATCAAAGTCTCGGCTTCCTTCACCGCCAAGCACTCTACTTGGTGCCTCACCTGGAATTCCCCTAAGGCAAGCTCATGCATATTTGCCTGGACTAAAAGTGCATTGAGCCACTCCACAAACATTTCCTCTGAGCTGTCTGCCTCACACTCAATCCGGATCTCCTCTAAGGGTTCTTCCCTCTCCACATCGTGCATAAGGTCAAACATCGCCCTTGCCGCCTGCTCGAAGGCCCCCGGCAGAGTTCTCCCTATGCCTATGATTCCCACATCCGCTTTGTGGTCAAAATAGTCGTATCGCTTTGGCATATATGTAAGATTACCCTCTACAATCTTCGTCAAACTATCGTGAACCAATCACTCTCCACAAATCCGGGTTAATCCTCTTTGTTCTCAGGGAAGAACATATTATCGGCGAATGCCTGCATAAAATCTCCTCGTCCAGAGAGTTCGATATATTCTATCTTTTGGGCGATCTCTGCAGCTTTTTTCCGGAGCCGGGCTGAGATCAAGGCTATCTTTGCTCCTTCTCCGGCGGCGTTTCCCACCGACTTTACCTTTTCAGGGGGCAGCGGCGGCAACAAGCCAGTCCGCAAGGCGCTTTCTTTACGCAAGTAGTTTCCAAAGGCGCCCGCCAGCAGAACCTCCGCTAAGTCTTTGTCCTCTGCCCCCAGTTCCTTTTCAAGCAGTTGAATTCCGGTAAAAATAGCCCCTTTGGCCAGTTGCAGCTCTCGTACATCCCGCTGGGTGATATAGACCGGCTGGCCGTGGGCGGATTCGTCGACCCGGGCCAGGATGAAGCGGAGACCGTTTTCTCCCGGCTCTATTCGCCTTTTGATCTGGTCGGTGGCCAAAGGACCTGTCGCTTCAGGCTCTAATATTCTGCCGCTGGGCTCAATCACTCCCACCTTGAGCATCTCTGCCACGGCGTCTAACAGTCCTGACCCGCACAGTCCCCTGGGCCTGGCGCCCTCGATAGTGGTGTAATGGACATCACTGTCAACAGAGATCCGATCGATGGCCCCGGAGGCAGCCCTCATCCCGCAACTGATGCGCGCCCCTTCAAAGGCAGGTCCAGCAGCGGTAGCACAGGCCAACAGCCGCTCCCGGCTGCCCAGGACTATCTCCCCGTTTGTTCCGATGTC